>SACC01000220.1 GCA_009928745.1 Clostridia bacterium | reverse complement strand
CCTACAATTCCACCAACATAATTCGATCCTTTTACATTGCTGTTGTTTATGCAACTTATCACTTGACCATATCCTCGGTTATACCCCGCTATACCACCTGCATTATAACCGTAAATTGCGCCTGCATAATCAATACCCAACAAATTACTGAATAAATATGTAATTGTTGTACTCTTTATTATTCCGTCGTTATAACCGGTAATGCCGCCCACATAATCTATTCCGTTACCTGCGGTGCCTATTATTCTTGCAGTAGTATTAAGTGTGACATTATTAATCAATCCATGATTAATATTCGCAAGGAAGCCCGCGGCTTTTACCCCCGAACCTATTTCTCCGCCTTGCTCTAAAACAATACCTACCTCAACATCAAATCTAAAGTTTTGCACAGCTGATGTAGCGGCAATAGTGCCAAATAGCGCTTTGCCTATGTTCTGAGCGGGAAAGTCCGCATTAATAAATAATCTTATAAGGTATCCGTTACCGTTAAAATTGCCCACGAAGGCATTATCGCTACCTATTGTTGCATAATTCGCATCGCTTGGATAAAGTTTTATCTCTGAAGAAGTATTAAGAGTTACTATATAATTCGCATGCGCGCTGAAGCCGCTGTTTATATTTGCCGCCATCGCATACAAATCGGCAGAGCTTGTAATACTGGTATTGACAAAGACTCCGTAATATACCACTCCCGCTAAGCCTGGCTTTGTTGCAGTAGCCACGGTAGGAGAAAAATTCCTGCCTGCGCCGCCGTTAGCCGCTGTTACAATATCGCCTGCAAGTATATCAGAAGTATAATTATAAAAAGCCACTCCTGCACTGACTGCCTTAAAGGTGATTGCGCCGCCTTTAGGTTGTGTTATATTGTTGTCTTCGATAATAATATTTATAGCGCCTACGCCATATCTTACTAGCTTATTGCCTTTAGTACTGTCTTTGCCGTTTATTAGCGCCAATGCATCTATTGGTAGCGCTAAGGAATTATCCTGACAATACAAAGCCCACAATGCGTCAATGTTTGCGGTTGGGCTATTGAACCCGACAAGGGTACCGCTTACACCGCTTCCTGTACCCCAGAACATTACTCCTGCAGTAACAGTTTCTTCGCTTTCTATTCTAATTTCACATATTGAGCTGTATAATTCGCCGCTGTTATATCCTACTAATCCGCCTGCGTACGCAATGCCTTTTGAAGTCTCCGCGAGAATAAGCACTTCTACAACGTTGTTATTATATACATCATATGCAGCTATAGCGTTCTTTACGAGAGAACCTTCTGCATTGAATCCCACAACGCCGCCGCCGATACCGTTAGCGCCTGTACCTTCATAACTTACTAAACCTGTTGCAGATACATTACCAAAGACATAAATGTCCGCTGGATCTTGTATGTAATTAACCTCAGCATTCTTTATAATACCGTAGTTAATTCCTACAATACCACCTGCGACATTACCCGAAATTGTCGAATTGATATCGACAATAATTTTGTTGGAGGAGCTATCCTGACCTATTGTACCGTAATTATAAGCTGCAATTACACCGCTTACAATATTACCTATTGCGCCAATATTAGAATTAAGTGTAACCTGCAATTGTTTGACAACACCGCCCTCTCCTATACAGCCGAACAATCCGACAGCTTGATTAGCCTGACTTATACTGCCGTCTATATAAATATGCAGACTTTTTCCATCAAAAATACCACGGAAAGGATTGGTAATCGTGCCGATAGGCATATAAGTAGCGGCTGACGGTATTGTTATATCTGCGCCGAGTATAAACTCAATACCGCTATAGTTTTGACCCGCATTGGTCGTAATTGCAATGGTATTAAGATTGTCATAATTCATAATCATTGAGCTTATAACTGCGGTAAAAAATACCATATTGCTCATTTGCCCCAAGTTTGTTAAGCTAGAGCCTGACAAATAATTCGATGATACCATTGTATTGCAGTTATAATTAATAAACCATCCCGTAAATACATGGCTTGTATCATGGGGTACGCTGAAGCTAATCACCGGATTAACAACTGTTACATCCATAGTGCAATTAACCGTGCCGCCGTTAACATAAATTCTGTTTGCGTTATAGACATTGGTATCTCCGTCGAAAAGTCTTATAACCTTTTCGCCGTCCTCATTTTCACCGTCATCCATATATTGTTCATAACTTGCCATCAACCAAGTGTTATTTAATGCCTTTGTAGCCGAACCTACTCCTGCAATCGCGCCCTTTTTGCTGGTTGTAGCGTTAAGCGTTCTCAATACGTCGTTTTTAAAGTTACTAACGTCCTTAACTGTTATAACAAAATTGTTTGTACTAAGCGTAGCGCTTGTAGTTCTTCCTGCAAAACCGCCCACATTTGCAACCGCAGCGCCGCCCGCTCTTACCAAGGCAAGCAACTCACCGCGTACAACGACATTAATATTAGTAAAAGTAGTCGTAGCGCTTGAAGTGCCCACTACGCCTCCAACATACATAGAATATCCCTGAATAAAGAATTTTCCGTCTATAGTAACCGTGGATTTTGATATTGCGCCCACATTGTCACCGACCATTCCACCTGCAAAAACTGTCTGACCAAGAGCGGTAATAAGACCGCCTTGTGTAAGTGAAAGCGATACATTCTCAAGTGTTCCGTTATTTTGACCTGCGATAACCCCAACTTTAACTGTAGCAATATCAATTGCGCCATCAGTTTCTGTACCTGCAGTTAGTGTGCCTGAGAATATTACATTAAGATTTTCCACTCTCGCGGTTGAAGTTAGCGTGCCAAAAATTCCAACATTGGCGCTATCGCCTCCCATTATATTTGTACCGCTGTTAAAAGTTATCGTCTTGTTATTGCCCTTAAATGTTCCCTTAAACTCCGCGATAACGGGCATTCCTATCTCAAAGGCAATGTTATCCATAAGATTAACTGTTACCCAAGATTGATTAAGTCCAGAGTTCATCTCGTTAGCAAACTGCACCATATTGCCCGCCACGTTGATTTCCTTTGTAAGAAATACCGAGTTAACCGTGGTGCTGTTAATTATGCCAGGATCCGGTTTCAAATAATATTTTGTTACTCTTATTCCGTTTTCCGTTGTGGGTGCCGAGACCCCTGCTGTATACGCAGTATTGCCAGCAATATTTGACAACCAGTTATGGAAAGGAGAAGTTTGTTTTTTGGCTTCAAAGGTGATTTGCTGACCTGATATCGTCGTCACAACAGAGCCGCCGCCATATATATATAGATAATGTAAAGTCCCTGTATTTGTA
>SACC01000219.1 GCA_009928745.1 Clostridia bacterium | reverse complement strand
GTTGTAGAGATGACGGGGCAGCTACTGACTGGTTTTTTGGCAACAGGTATAACAATAATACTTGCATATTACGTAGTGGAGCTTTTGGCTATAGCTCCCTTATATGATCATTTGCTCGAGAAAATTTTGCGCAAAAAGCATAGTGGTAAATTGCGAGAGTTCCACACTTTCGAGGTGGAGATTGAAGATGGCGCTTTTGTGGTTGGCAAAAGCGTAAGGGACATTTTGTGGCCGGTAAGTTGTATAGTAGTAAAAGTGGACAGAACCAATACCTCTGGTAATCGCGTAACTAATATGGATAAAGACGGCGAGCGCATTATGCACGCAGGCGACAAATATACCATCCAGACCGAAACATACGATATTAATGAGGTACGCAGCGAAATCGATGATCTTGTTAAGAGCATATCGGCGATAAAACAAGCATCCTAATAATTATAACAAGAAAAAAGTTAAAACATATCAGCGATAAAACAGCATTTTATAATAATTGAACCTCAAAACTTCAACTCAAATAATCCAACAATAAAACAAAGTTGCAACTAGAAGTCTGAAAGCGTGTTCAAATTAAATATACGGCATTGAGCCCAACATAAAAAATCCCTGATTGCGTACAATCAGGGATTTTTATTATTAATAATTATTTAAGTTCTGCGAAGTATTTGATTGTCCTTACCATTTGGCTGGTATAGGAGTTCTCATTGTCATACCAAGCTACAACTTTGACAAGTGTCTTGTCGCCGAGCGAGTTAACCTTGGTCTGTGTCGCATCAAAGATTGAGCCGTATGTGGAGCCGATAACGTCGCTTGATACGATCTCTTCTTCATTATAAGCGAAAGATGCGCATGCAGCTGCGCTCATTGCCGCATTGATATCAGCAGCAGTTACTTTGCCGTTGACAACTGCAACAAGCTCTGTGATTGAACCGGTAATAACAGGTACTCTTTGAGCTGCGCCGTCAAGCTTGCCGCTTAATGCGGGTATTACAAGACCGATAGCCTTAGCAGCGCCTGTGCTGTTGGGAACGATATTAGCAGCGGCTGCGCGTGCGCGGCGAAGGTCGCCTTTTCTGTGCGGACCGTCAAGAACCATCTGGTCACCGGTGTATGCGTGTATGGTCGTCATGAAGCCTTTTTCGATGGCAACAAGATTGTTAAGAGTGTTAGCCATAGGAGCCAAACAATTCGTGGTGCAGGAAGCAGCGGAGATAATGGTGTCGCTTGCCTTCAAAATATTCTCGTTAACACTGAATACGACAGTGGGGAGATCGTTACCTGCTGGAGCAGAGATAACAACTTTCTTTGCGCCGGCGCGGATGTGCGCTTCGCTGGATGCCTTAGAGGTATAAAAACCTGTGCATTCAAGAACTACGTCAACGCCGATTTTGCTCCAAGGGAGATTATTAGCGTCTTTCTCCGCATAAATTATTATTTCTTTGCCGTCAACGATTATCGAATTATCCGTTGCCACTACCTTGTCGCCCAATGCGTAACGCCCTTGAGCCGAATCATATTTTAAAAGATGCGCAAGCATTTTTGCATCGGTCAAATCGTTGATTGCAACGATCTCATAACCTTCTGTACCGAACATCTGTCTAAATGCAAGGCGACCTATTCTTCCGAAGCCGTTAATAGCTACTCTAACACTGTTTGCCATAAATATATCCTCCAATTAATTTTCTGTGTTGTATATTATTATTCTATAATAACGAATATGTAAAACGCAACTGTTTTTACATAATTTGTCAAAAATTTCACGAAGTAATTATGCCTTGTTATTACATCCTAAAACATTGATTAACTTATGTCTTACCATTTCTTTCATCATTTTGCGCGCGTCGCCTAAGTATTGTCTCGGGTCAAAATGACCGGGATTCTCCGCCATATGCTTTCTTACTGCGCCCGTAAACGCTATACGCAGATCGCTGTCAATATTAATTTTGCATACTGCCATCTCTGCCGCCTTGCGGAGCATATCCTCAGGGATACCGATAGCGTCAGGCATTGCGCCGCCAAAGCTATTAATAATCTGTACCGCCCACGCAGGCACGCTTGACGCGCCGTGTAATACGATAGGGAAGTTGGGCAGTCTCTTCTCGATTTCTTCGAGAATGTCAAAACGGAGCTGGGGGTTTGTGCCCGGCTTAAATTTGAATGCGCCGTGACTTGTGCCAATAGCGATTGCAAGGCTGTCCACTCCGGTCTTTGTGACGAACTCTTCTACTTCGTCCGGACGGGTATAGGAAGCGTCTGCGGCGGATACTTTGATTGCGTCCTCAATACCTGCAAGACGACCAAGCTCTGCCTCTACGACAATGCCGCGGGCGTGAGCGTATTCCACAACTTTGCGTGTGATCAGGATATTCTCTTCGAACGAATGATGGCTGGCATCAATCATAACTGAGGTAAAACCGCCGTCGATGGATTCTTTGCAAAGCTCGAATGAATCGCCGTGGTCAAGATGTAAACATATAGGAAGACCGGTATTGATAACGGCAGCCTCAACCATCTTGGCAAGATATACCGGATTAGCGTACTTTCTGGCGCCTGCCGATACCTGAAGGATAAGGGGAGCCTTTTCCTCGCTTGCCGCCTCGGTTATTGCCTGTATCGTCTCCATGTTGTTCACATTGAACGCGCCTATTGCGTAACCGCCTTTATATGCTCTTTCGAACATTTCTTTTGAAGTAACTAATGGCATAAACTACCTCCCTATGGATAAAATTCAATTACTGTTAGTTTATCACATCTAAAAAAAATTATCAAATAAATATACCAGAAATATCCATATTCTTGTTGATTAAAGTTGATAAAAGCGCGTCTTTGCGTTATAATCTATATGAAAAGCTAGTTTCTATGCCTTATGGGCGGAAAAGGGAGGTAACTATGGATCAAAGACAATTAATACTTGCGAAACAGCTGGTAAACTATTCAGTTAATGTACAAAAAGGTGAAAAGGTGTTGATTGAAGCAGTCGGTATAGATTATAATTTTGTCAATGCGTTAGTTAAAGAAATATACAGCGCGGGCGGTATTCCTGTTGTCAATACAATGGATAATAAGATACAGCGCGAGCTAATAAAAGGCGGCAACGTCAAGGCTTTTAAGGCTATGGCGAAGTACGCAAAATACCGTATGAAAGATATGCAGTGCTATATTGGGATAAGGGGAGGCAATAACGCCCTTGAGTTGTCCGATGTAGGCGCTACAAATATGCAGAATTACATGAAGCACTATTCCCATCCCGTACATCACGAGATCCGTGTTAAACAGACCAAGTGGGTTGTTATGCGC
>SACC01000218.1 GCA_009928745.1 Clostridia bacterium | reverse complement strand
GCCGTATTTAACGGATGATATATGGTAGAGTAAGCAAAACCCCCATTACCGCCTCGGGCGGTAATCGAGCCCCCTTTGGCAAAGGGTGAGTATGTTTTGTGTAATATATATTTTGCAAAAAAAAGCATAGTGTATTTTATGCCCGCAGATTAGCGCTGAAAAATATTAAAACAAATTAAATACTTTTACTGCGTAATTTAGATGAAATTAGTGGTTTATTCAAAGGTTTTGAATTGACCCAGTGTACATTTGGTACACGCGTTCTTAAGGTTCTACTTGAATACGCAAAAACAAATTAAATACTTTTACGGCGTAATCTAGATGCAGGTTGTGAGTTATTGCGAGGTTCTGAAGAATAAGTGTACTTAATGTACACGCGTTCTGAAGGTTCTCGCAAAACTCACAAGATGCGCTAAATTACGCCGTAAAAGAAAAAATCCCACCATGCCGTCTCGTGGTTGTACTAAACCCGCATTCGCAGGGGGGTGGGCTATCTGCAATTTCTGTCTTCCTCCGATATTGTATTGAGGCCTGACATCCAGCTGCATGTTTCGCTCTCCCGTTTAGTATTTGGGGTTGTGACATTACCACTACTCGTACATCGCAGGACTTCTATTAAGTATTTTATACCATATTTCTGAGTATAATTCAATACCCTTAACAAAAAATTAATCTTTGTCAAACTTACAATTTTTACCTCAAAACATAATTTTGCATCAAATTAACAGAAAAGTGCCGTGTATTGCGGCACTTTTCGCTATTGATATTATTGTTACTATTATAACGCTATAAATTATTGTAATATCAGTCAGCCGAATTATTACATTTCCTTATATTCCGCTTCATAATAAATCTGTCAATTATCCCTTTTCTGTTCATCATATGCTCTATCATACGGATAAAGACATTGACCGCAGTTGCCACGGCAAAGCCGATTGCGATATATCCTACCTCCCGCCATCCGATGTTGACAACATCAAATGAGAAGAAATTAGGATTGTTAAGCCATTGTATCAACGGCACTATCCCGGAAAAGAGCGCAAGGGATACTGCAATTACTGTCAGGCGGAATTTATCGGGCGGAAGACTGATAATTAACAATGCCGAATAACCTGCAAATGTCAGGGTATAGATACCCAAGGTAGAATAGTAATTGTCTGTCGGCGGTTGATTGAATGCGCCGGTTATTGCGAATACAACTACTACAGCAACTATAAGCGATATGCCGGCAGGTATACTTGACTTCATAACATTCCACAAGAAATTGCCCTCTTGCCGTTTCTTTGCAGGTTGCAGAGCAAGACAGAAAGTAGGCAGCCCCAGTACAAAGAATTCTATCAACACGAATTGGGAGGCAGTGAAAGGATAGACTTTCCACATGCAACAATATATTAAAGTAAAAGCTATAGTGAAGATATTCTTCATAATATAGAGCGCCGCAACCTTTTGAACATTACAAATCGCCCTTCTGCCTTCAGCAACAGCGCCGGGCAATGAGGAGAATTTTGAATCAATAAGCACTATTCTTGATATATTCCTTGCGACTTCGTTAGCGCATGCAAAGGAAATACTGCAATCGGCATCTTTGAGCGCTTGAACGTCGTTGATACCGTCGCCTACCATACCGACAATCTTGCCTTTTCTTTGCAAATATTTTACTATCAGGCTTTTTTGTTCGGGCGATACTCTGCCGAAAACCGTTATTTTTTCGATAACAGCTTCCAATTCTTCATCGCTGACTCCTGCGCAATTAAAGTAATTTTCCGCGCCGATAACACCTGTTTTCTTAGCTATCTCGCTAACTGTTCTCGGGTGGTCGCCAGATATAATCTTGATATCCACATCGTTATCTACGAACCATCTCAGCGTTTCCTCAGCGTCACTTCTTACCGTATCTTCAAGGGATATTGCAAGCAAAGGAGTAACAGTAGCCTTATTGATGTCTTTCATGCTCCCTTCAACCTTAGAAAGTATCAAGGTACGGCGACCGATATCCGAATTGTTCTCTGTATATCTCTGTATCGAAGTGACATTATCCGAAAGGTAATCGGGCGCGCCTATGCAGAATGTGCCAAGCTCCTTAAAGGTGACTGCGCTGTACTTTCTACCAGAGGAGAACGGCAACGCTTCCAGCGCTTCGTATGGCTCATCTGTGCTATAACCGTTCTTCAATCCCTTGGCAGTGCCGTTGCAATCCTTGGTAGCGATAAGCATAGAAGCGATTATACGGTTAAAATCATATTCTTTATCGGTAATTTTAAAAGTATCGACAACTTGAAGCTCACCTGTTGTAATCGTACCCGTTTTGTCTAGCAATAAAGTATCTACCATAGCGAGCATTTCGATGCTGTATAAATCTTGGGCGAGCGTATTTTTCTTAGAAAGTTTCAATACTCCTGCAGCAAGCGCAAAGCTTGTTAGCAAGAACATACCGACAGGCAGCATACCGAGTACTGCAGCCGCTGTGCGCTGAATGGTTAAAGTTATCGTCTCGCTTTGTCCGAGTCCCTCTGCGCTGATTGCGCCGTAGTTGACGAATGCCGATAATACGGCAAGCGGTACAAGTATAAAGCTTATTGCTTTGATAATCCTGTCGAGCGACTTGAATATATTGCTGCGCGGCTTGGTTACACTCTTAGCGGCTTTTGCTATGCTTTGGATATAGCAGTCTTTACCCACTCTTTCAGCCTGAACATACACTTCGCCCACAAGCACATTACTGCCTGCAAGTATTATATTGCCGTCCTCTTTTTTTATTGGAGCTGTCTCACCCGTCAATATGGATTCGTCCACTTCAATGTATCCGCTCTTCAAGATGGAATCCACAGGCACTTGCATACCGGCGCGCAACATGTATATATCGTCTAATACAAGCTCTTTGGTCGATATCTCGGTCTTCTTACCGTCTCTTATTACGTCGCAGCTGTTCTCCACAACAAACGAAAGCTTCTCAACCGCCCATTTTGCCTTAATTTCCTGAAAAATACCTATGAACATATTCATAAAAATAATACAGGACGACAATGTATCCGATATTGCGCCTACCGAGACAAGCGCGATAATTAGTATTATCGTAACTGTATTACAAAAGGTAAATATGTTTTCTACAAATATACGGAAATAGGATTTTGATCTGTTAATGTCCTTAACGTTAGTAAGATGATCCTCTACCCTCTCGTTGACAAGTTCGGATGTCAATCCTTCGTTTATCGTTGGATAATATCTTTCTGCGTTTTTTATCTTTCTGCTCTGCTTAATTTCGTCCATATCAATATTTTACCATATCCTGTCAATATTTTGTATTAATTTTT
>SACC01000217.1 GCA_009928745.1 Clostridia bacterium | reverse complement strand
GCGCTTCATTTACGATATGATAGGCGGTCTTTTCCTTTTCTTTGCCGTCGGATACAGTTAGCAATCCTTCAGGTTTGTTTATCGCAATAAAATCTTCATCTTCGTATATTATCGGCGGGATTTTACACTCTCCGCGGCTCACTTTTACGCCGCTACTGGAATTGCCCCTCCGCGCTGACACGCGTTGTCCCTCGTTGAGTTTGATGTCGTGCCGTGTGACAATTGCGCCGTCTACCGTAATATCGCCGCGCTTAAGCATAGATTTTATATTGTTACGCGAAAAGCCCTTGAGATTATCCGTAAGATAATCCAACAGCTCTGCGCCTACCGCCACTATCAATATTATATCCGTCTTTTTATCATTGTTTTTTTGTTGCATATTAAGATTATACCATAATTATAGGACATCTATAGGGAATTTTATGTATTATTTCAAAACAGATTGTAAAGCAATAATCTAATTACTTCTAGCTTCGAATAAAGTCTTTTAATAGCCTGAAAATGTAATTAGCAAGCCAAGCGTATCCGGCGTAAATGTCGGGCGCAACACTATTATAATTATTTATTTGATTAAATTTTCTTGTGTGTATTTACATAAGAGGATAATTGAGCTATAATTGCAATGAGATTTGCTATTATAATTCTTATAAATTATTCTGCGTTTACTATTTATTCTAACGCCGATTATTTTTGAGAAACAATGCCGCTCTTTTGTCAATTGACAATGAAGGAGAAACCATGAGTTCTAATACGAACAATGTTAAGTCTTCGACAAAATTTTTCTACGCTTTGGGCGAGTTGCCCGGCGGCTATCTGACTACAGTATTAAGCTTCTTCCTGCTGATATATCTCACAGACTGGATAAAGATTACACCGGGCTGGGCAGGAGCAATCTTGTTTATCGGATTTGTATTCGATGGCATAACCGATCCGCTGGCGGGCTACATGAGCGATCGCTCCAAGCACAAACTGGGCAGACGACGAATCTATATGCTTGCGACAATCATTCCGCTGGGACTGGCTCTCGTTGGGCTGTTTACGCTTCCGTCTTTAGTCAAGACCTTGTCGCTCGCTGCAAAAATCGCCGTAGTGCTTTCCATATATTTTGTCTACATCGTACTGTATACCTTCTATACAACGCCATATTTTGCTATAATTAACGACATAACAGACGACTACGACCAGCGCACCTCAATGATGTCTTGGCGTATGTCGCTGTCTATACTCGCAGTTTTAGTCGCTGTTGTTATACCGGATGCGTTAGGCTTGTCCGATGTACAGACTTTCAGCGATAAAGCGTTTTTCCTGACCAGCGTAATCTTCGGCGGACTTGTCATTATTGCAGGTCTTGCTTCCGCGCTGGGTATGCGCGAGCGACCGCCCAAAGAGCAATTCGTATCCAAATTCTCTTTTAAGGCGTATTTTGTTGATTCTTGGAAATGCGCGCCTTTTAGACAAGCCTGCCTAACATACTTCTGCTCTTTCGCATGCCTGGCAGCAATCAACACCTGCATGATCTATTATTTGAACTATTATCTGCAACTTCCCAAGCTGTTCCTGCCTATCGCGGCGGGCGTAATGTTGATAGCCATAGCATTTTTGCCCTTCTGGAATTTTATGTGTCAGAAGATTGGCAAAAAGCGCTCGCAGATTATGGGCGCAGTGATTATAACCGTAGGTCTTTTGATGCTTGCCTTAGTACCTGCAGGAATTGGCGGAGCTGTTGGCGAAGTCGGGGACACAACCACAATTAATCTCAGTATCGGCGAATCACTCGCAAAATTCCCCGCAATAGGTTATATCGCAACGATTTTAATAAGCTGCGGTTTCTCAGCTTTGCAGATGGTTTCTTCGGCTATTGTACCGGACGCAATCAATTTCTCCGCGGATAAAGAAAAGAAAAACGAAGGTTCTTATTATGGTATCGTGACGCTCGTATTCAAGATAGGCACCGGTCTTGCCTCTTTTATTATTGGCTTGATTCTTGAATTCACCGGCTATCTGGAGCCACCTATTGGTATGGTTGAGGGTCAAATAATTATACAGCCGCATTCGGCGCAAGTCGGCATACTCTTAGTGTTCATTGCCCTGCCTTGTTTGCTCGCAATTTTGTCAGTCGTTTTCCTGCTCAATTATAAAGTCGATAGAGAAAAACTTCAGGAACATATGCAATAATTTTTACATAATCGTTAAAAACCGCCGTAAAGGCGGTTTTTAATTAATAGGAAGTATGAGAAATTATGATTTCTCCCATTCACCTACTAAAGTATACCAAGTTGATTAAAATACAAATGATATACGCTCCATTACAATCAACTCAATTTTTATCGGCGCATTGAATTATTTTTATTCTTGATTTATTTTACATTGATGTTATAATATAATAAAGCATAAATGCGGAGGACTATGAAAACAGAAATTTCTGAGGCAGTAAAAAAATATTTTAGTTTTTATGAGAAGCTGACAACAGCGCAATTCGATTATCTTGTAAAATCGGCATATTTTGTTAACTTTGAAAAAGGTCAGATTATTTATTCCAACGAAAACGAGTGCTTGGGCGTACTCGTGCTTTTTTCGGGCGAACTCCGCACCTATATGACATCTTATAACGGCAAAGAAGTCACTCTTTACCGTACGGGAAGCTCGGATATTTGTATAATGAGCGCCTCTTGCGCACTAAAAAACATATCTTTTGACGTAACGATTGAGGCGCTAGCCGACTGCGCTGGCTTATTAATCCCTATAACGGCTTTTGAAAAAGTTATGAAAGAAAACGTTTATGTTGAAAATTTTGCGCAAGCCGTAGCTCTTAATAAATTTTCCGATGTAATGTGGGCAATGGAACAATTGCTCTTCTCGAGCTTTGAAAAGCGGCTGGCGTCATTCTTATATGACGAATCGGTCAAGACAAAAACTATGGTAATTAAGCTTACGCACGAACAAATCGCGCGATATATATCCTCGGCGCGCGAAGTGGTCTCAAGAATGCTCAAGAATTTTGAGAAGGAAGGCATCGTAGCGTTGTCTAGCGGCGCGATAGAGGTAATCGATAAAGAAAAACTTAAAAAAATCGTGAATGAATAGTTAGTATTTAGCTATTTTTTCCATAAAAGCAATTGATTTTTCAATTGTTTCAATATGTTTAATATTTGCATTATTAGTTTTGTCTTTTAAAATTTGCTGCGTTTTAATAAGCAGATTTTTATCATATGTGCAAATAATAGAATCATCATATAGGAATGCCCTATTTACAATATAAGAATCTGTCAAAGTATTAATTTTTATTTGGGTTCCATTTATTAGTAAATCATTAACTA
>SACC01000216.1 GCA_009928745.1 Clostridia bacterium | reverse complement strand
ATATTATAACTCTTGCAAAAGAGATGAAGATAACCGTTGACGAGCTTAAGAATGTTATCTGCTCGTTACACGAATTCAATCCTATGATGGGACATCGCGGTTGCCGTCTTGCAGTAACTTATCCAGAAATCGCAGCTATGCAGACAAAAGCTGTCATTCAAGCGGCTTTGGTCGTTAGCGCAAAACATCCCGAATGGAATCTCGTGCCCGAGATTATGATTCCTTTAATCGGCGACATCAAAGAATTAGAATACGTTAAGAATATAGTAGTAAAAGTTGCTGACGAATGTATCGCAAAGAGCAATAAAATTCTTAAATATTCAGTTGGCACAATGATAGAGATTCCAAGAGCCGCTATCACCGCTGACGAAATAGCAAAAGAAGCAGAGTTCTTCAGCTTCGGTACCAATGACCTTACCCAGATGACGTTCGGGTTCAGCCGTGACGATGCGGGCAAATTCCTTGACGCATATTACGATAAGAAGATATATGAGTCCGATCCTTTTGCAAGACTTGACCAGAACGGTGTAGGCAAACTTGTTAAAATGGCGTGTGATTTGGGCAGACAGACCCGCCCGAATATCAAGCTGGGCATCTGCGGAGAGCACGGCGGAGACCCCTCTTCAATTAATTTCTGCCACAATATTGGCTTAAATTATGTTTCCTGTTCACCTTTCAGAGTGCCAATAGCAATATTAGCGGCAGCTCAAGCAAACATTAAGAACCCTAGATAAAGTAAGGTTTGTAGACAATCCTGTCGACAACATATAATAGTCGACAACATATAATAGTCGACAACATATAATAATTATTTATGCGGACAAAGTTTCTTTGTCCGCATAATTTTTGTTCAAAATTAGTTATAATTACTGCGGCACTGCATAATTTTGCGTAAAAATAATAAATATTAAACATATTCGGTTAAACAAAGGGTTTTTATTAATATATATCTTACATAATAAGTATAAAAAACGAGGTATATATGCAAATAAAGGGTTTTTCATCTGAATGGCTGGAAGAATTGAAACAGCGCAACGATATTTATGATGTTGTTTCTAAATATGTGGCTATGAATAGGAAAGGCGCCCGCTATTGGGGGAGGTGCCCGTTTCATCACGAAAAAACTCCTTCCTTTACCGTATATCCCGAAAGAGGCTCTTTCCATTGTTATGGCTGTCATGAAAGCGGCGATGTTATATCTTTTATTATGAAAATCGAAAATATTGATTTTTATGATTCGATTAGCTATCTTGCTAACAATGTCGGTATGCAAGTGCCCGAACTGCGTGACGTTGACGCAAAGAACAGCCGCGAAGATAAAGAAAAACTAATGGCGTTATTACGCGATGCTGCAAGATATTATCATTCTATACTCTTAAAAACACCAAAAAGTATGGAATATCTTAAGAAGAGAGGGATAAAGCAAGATACCATAGTAAAATTCGGCTTGGGTCAATCTCCTAACTTTAGCGAAATAATTGCAACATTAAGGTCAAAAGGTTTTACGGACAAGCAGATGCTTGATTCGGGCGTAGCTTCGGAGAAAAACGGAGATTTGTATGATTCACTGGGCGGAAGACTGATAATTCCCATTTTTAACAGCTTTGGCAATGTTATAGCGTTCGGCGGCAGAGTGATGGAGAAGACGGACTTTGCAAAATACAAAAATACTCGAGAAACCGCTATTTTTATAAAAAACAAGACTCTTTACGGGCTCAATTTTGTCAATAAGGTAAGACAGCAACAGAAGATAACCGATCTGATTATTGTAGAAGGTTATATGGATACGATAGCTTTGGTGCAGGCAGGCGTACAAAATGTGGTGGCAAGTATGGGGACAAGCCTTACAGAGCAGCAAGCTAAGATAATGAAGAGTCAGGTGGACAATGTATATATTTGCTATGACGGTGACGCCGCAGGACAAGCAAGCACCTTGCGCGGTCTGGACATTTTGAAGGCAAAAGGGCTTAATGTAAGGGTTATAAGTATGCCGGAAGGACTTGATCCCGACGAAGTTATCATTAAATCGGGGGTTGAAGGCTTTTTAAAACTAAAGGAAGAAGCCTTGCCTCTTATAGAATATAAGCTGGTGAAGTTGAAAGCCGAATTCGACTTTTCCAATCCTGACGGCAGAAGCAGTTATGCAAAACGCGCGTTAGCGGTGTTAGCAGATCTTGACGAAGTGGAAAAGTCCGCATATGTCGATTATATTGCCAAATTAAGCGGTATCGATAAGGCGGATTTGACAAAAGCCGTCGACACAAAAGCCAAAGAACCTGCTAAAGAAGAAAAGTCAGATAACAGAAATTCGGCATATCTTAACGCATGCAGATTTATATTACTTAGTAAGCTTTCTTCCAAAGCATATGCCAAAAATGAATTTCAAAGGGATATGCTGACAGACAGTACACATATTAAAATATATGACTACTTAGTAAATTGTGAAAGAGAGAACATACCGCCGCACCCATCAATGATATACGAACTGGAGGGCGACGAAAGAGAATGCGCGGAGATAATCAATTGCTGTCCTAATATTGGCAAAGAGCAGGAAAGTAAATATTACGAGGATTGCATAAAAACAATGCGAAAAGAATATTACATAACGCTGATTGCCGAGCTGACAGAGGAAATGAATGCGACAAAGGACTGTGAAAAACAGCTGGAAATTTTAAAAGAAATATCCGAACTTAATCAACTTATACGGAGGTAATATGGAAAACAGAGAGGAAAAACAAATGATTCTTGATCAACATGTTGAAAAACTTATTACGCAGGGTCGAGTAAAGGGGTCAATTCAAGAGGAGGACATTCTAACGAGATTGCAAAAGCTCGGTGAGTTTACCGCCGATGATACCGAATATGTTTATGACCAGATTGAAAAAGAAGGCATAAAGATTATCAGCCCGGGAATTGAAAAGGATAAGGATATTGACAGAATACTGTCCGAGGTTAATGTTGACGATGCCGTTAAGTTGTATTTGAGAGATATTGGCAGCTATGCGCTGTTGTCAGTCGACGACGAGAGAGTGCTTGCAAAAGCGATGTCAGAGGGTGACGAAGACGCAAAGCGCAAACTTTCTGAAGCCAATCTCCGTCTTGTTGTCAGTATTGCAAAACGCTATGTCGGCAGAGGTATGGCGTTCCTTGACCTTATTCAGGAAGGCAACCTCGGATTGATGAAAGCGGTAGAAAAGTTCGATTATACCAAAGGTTTTAAGTTCTCGACATACGCCACCTGGTGGATAAGACAGGCAATAACAAGAGCGATAGCCGATCAGGCGCGTACGATAAGATTGCCGGTGCATATGGTAGAGACTATCAACAAA
>SACC01000215.1 GCA_009928745.1 Clostridia bacterium | reverse complement strand
CATATATATTTTTGAGGTGATATCATGGAAGAAAAAAACAATCTCCCTTACGAAAAAGCAATAGAATCTATGGCGCGGGAATACAAAAAAGTAATGGCAAAACCTATTCAGGCTTTTCCTTATATGGGAGAAAATCGAGTTTTTTATACCTGCAAAAAGCTACTTAGCAATGCAAAGCTGAATGAAACGGCAATAAAACCGCTTTTCAATCATTATAATATTTATTCAGAGTTAAACGCTTATGCCAAGCTTGTTTTTGACCGTACCAATAGACCGGATGTCCGCGAAATTGTGCTCTCTTATATAAAAATGAATAACAAAATATTGGATATTATCGCAAAACTTTATACAAAGCTGACTAATAAGCCCATATCGTCCAATGCGAAGATAAACTTGCGCTTGAATTACGGTGACACAATACGCAAAATGTTGCTACTGTCTAACCGCGCTCAGGTGGCGTATCTTGAATATACCGACACAGTGTGCGGCATGCGCACGGCGCTTGCTCTCCTTCCGCGATACAGCTATTCGGCGCGTTTTGCTCTTCTGTCGCTTTTAGGATTTTAGGATGCAATATATATCATTTAAATATAAATATCAGGTATTCTTTAATAAACGAGGATTATAAAAGGAATTCCGAAAGTTTTTCTTTCCATTTTTCATAAAGCTCTTTAATAAGCTGGGCGAATTCATAATCCGTCTCGTTTTTCTTTTTAAGGGTCTCGTATTGTATATATTCGAACGCGCCTGCGCCGTACTTTTTCCAATCCTGTTGCAACGGCATATACGCCGCGCCTGCGCTGGCGTTCACGGCAAAATTAAAGCGCTGTTCTTTGCCCTCGATATTCGGCGCGGACATCAACAGCACCTTGCCGGTAATTTTATTCCTTATGCCGAAGACTCCGCCGATTATTTCTCTGTTTTTATATTCATTCATCAATTCGTTTTTCATATATTCCTTTACATTTCAATTTTATATCGTTATCCGCAATGCGGACTTAATCCATATTGACGACCTCTTTGTCATATTGCGTAGCGTATTTATCCTGATAATAATTTTCGTTATGGCACTCAAAATTTCCAAGACTATCGGTTATTATTATTGTGCAGCCTCGCTGCGCGCCGACGCGGTGTATCCCCGAATACGCAAGATAGTCTATGCTCATTCCATATGTAAGCTTTATACCGTAATATGTTAGCGAAAAGTTGTTAAGATGATCGTGTCCGCAAAATATTCCTTTTGTGCTCCCTAGCTCATACACCGTCTCAAAAAGTTCGTCCTCTCCTACTCCTGCAAAAACAATTTTGCCGGTTTCTCTTGAAAACCCGTAAACGAAGCTTACGTTATCAGTATCCGCATTGCCGTTGTCGACGTACTCCGTCCACGCATCCTTATATTCAATCAGCGGGATATGGAAGAATAATAGTGATTTTATTATCTCGAAGGTCTCCGGATTTTCGGGTAACTCAGCCGCTTCCAGCTCTCCAAGTCGAGTAATATTCTCCGCATTAAGCTCAGCAATCACGTCAGCATACCAGTCAATTTGGTTAGGATGTATATTATCATATCTCCATTTGATACCAAAATAATCCCTGTCAATATAAGAATGCGAGTCCAGCAATATGAAGGACTGCGTTATCAACCCTAGCGTATTTTTAACATTTATCACCTGATTGCCTTCGCCGTCGACATCATCCGGTCCTCTCTTAAAAAGGCAGTATTCAAAGTCCTGTTCTTCGTAGTATTCGGCAATCTGCTTACGCGAATAATAGCTGTATACTTCCGTATCGTGATTGCCAAAAGCAAAGGTCCAATATACGCCCAGCTGCTCCATAAGCGCGATAAATATCTTAGTAGCGGCAAGATTATTAAAGGTACCCGCCTGAAATGGCACAGGGTACACAATATCGCCTGTAACAATAACTAAGTCGGGTTTTTCATACGTAATCATCGCGGCAACTGCGTTTATTGCCCAGCTGTCCTTTTGCTGACTGATAAAGCCGCCGCCGATATGTATATCCGTAAATTGCATTACCTTAAAATCTCTGTCCGTCGTAAAGGTCCAATATCCGTTACCGTCCTCAACGGGCGTCAACTGATTTTCGATAACCACACGGTCAAAAGACTGCGCCTTGGCGATATTTGCCGCGTTGCCAACTGCTGTAATTATCGCGCAAATACCCGTTGCCGCAATTATTGCAGCTAAGACAGAGCCGATAACTATCAGCGATATTTTTAATTTTCTTTTCCTAACTTCTTTTGTAACCGTCATAACTACCTTCCTAGCATTATCTGAATATCTATTGATATTTTATTTTTTATTTGCTCAGCTAAACTTGCATTGATTTCCTTAATCTTCTCTGCTTCTATATTCTCAGTGTATTCCACTTCTACTATTCCGTTGCTTTTACTTGCTCCGTAGTTATGCAGATAAAAGCCTACATATTTTATTTCAGTATATTCGGCGCAAATATCCTCTACCGCTTTATTTTGTTCATGCGTTGCGCCCCTGCCGATAAGCGCGCCCGTATTGATAATCAAAAGTTTTGTCCCCGATAGCACAATGGCTATACCGGTAATAAGCCCGAATAATGCGTCAAGCCGCAGTCCGGAATAACCTGCCAGCAAGAACCCGATAAGCGCCATAACAGTTATTGCGGTATCAATATAACTATCCAGCATCAGCGCCTTAATAGCTCCTGATGCAAGACGCCTGTCGATTCTCCGATAGAACTCCGCCATACCGAGTTTTACAATCGCAGTTGCCGCAACAATCCAAAAAAACAGCCAGCTGAACCATACTGGCACAGGCATCATCAGTCTTGCTATTGAGGCGTAGACAAAGTTTAGCCCGACAAGCACAACTATTACCGACACAACGAACCCTGCCAAATATTCGGCGCGCCCGAACCCGTAAGGGTACTTCTTAGTAGCCGCCTTTGCAGCCATAAAAAAAGCAAACGCAACAACGATACAGGAAGCAATATCAATAAAATTATTAGTTGCGTCCGACAATATGCTAACGCTATTGGTTCTTAGACCGATATATAACTTTGTTATTGCAAGCGCAAGATTGAGTATCCCGCCCGCCACAACGGTGATTAATGCTATCCTTTGCTTGCTTTGCATATATTCTCCAGTTTCCTAATTTGATTTTGTAGATAGTAATTAGCGCGCGATTATTTAGCTAGGCATTTTACAAGCCATTAAAAGCAATTTATAAGCCTTTTTATTGCGACTTTCCTCTGTCAGCAACGCTATCTCCAATAGGTTACCGCTAATTATACCACACTTGTAAGCAAAATATGGTAAAATTATCGCTGTTTTCATACGCGTC
>SACC01000214.1 GCA_009928745.1 Clostridia bacterium | reverse complement strand
AGATTGAGGAGGACGAGGAAGAGATTTTTGAGCGCGTTACCCAATTTCTTAATCTTGAGCAATACGATAATGCGCGCTTTGCCGCAGACAAAATACCCGACGATGCGGAAAGACGGTATCAGCTTGAGCGGATTAATATCTTTGAAGAGCATCTTCATCACGGCAAATACCGCGAGGCGGGTGTAAGGTTTTGGGAGCTTAACAGACTTGACGAGGCGAAAAAATACTTTGAGCTGTCGGGAGACAAAATACTAAGCGAGCTAATAGACGCCTGTACGCAGGATAACTCAAAAGGTCTTGACATTGATATATTGCAGTTTTTACCAGATGTGGACAATAACGATGCGGCGGTAAAGCTGATTTTGCAGACGGTAAAGAACGACTTGAAGCAGTTGAACGAAACACAGAAAAATATAGCTGGCGGCTTAAGAAAGATAAAGGAGAGCAAAAATGGAAAATAACGATATTAAAACTCTTATAGAAAGCTTTAAGGGATATCGCGACTTGTTGAATCCTATTCAAACCAATCTTCATGATTTTGTAGAAACATACGACTCTATGAAAAACGATATAGAGAAGCTCAACACTGCGTTCGAGGGCGATATCAAGGGTAATCTGGAAAAGATATACAAAAATCTTTCAAGACAAGCCGAACATGCTACCGACTTGTCTTCGCGCATTGACCAGTTCATAACTATGACCAACAAATATACCAGTGATGTTACGCGGTTTGTCGGGTTGTTCGAAAAGGTCGAGGAGAGAATACGGCTGGTCAATGACCTTGAAAGTAAGGCGGAAGCGCAGATAGGCAAGCTCGATGAGATACTCGAAGAAAAACGCAAGAATTATAATGTAAAGGAATTGCAGCGTACGCTTGAAAGCTATAACGCCAACGTGCAAAAGATGAGCGAATTCATCAACAAAGATATTGCTGAGGCGTTATCCCAGAACTATAAAAAGCTGGATACCATTAAGAGCGGCAACGATAATCTCACCAAAAAGCTCAAAGAAGAAAACACCAGTGTGGAATCGCTGTTGAACGCATACCTTACCACTAATGAATTACTAAAACAGATTACCGAAAAGGAAGATGTCAACGAAGCGTATATTTTTGAGATTATCGACAAATGGGCAGAGGATAGAAAACTTAAGATAAAAAAATAGGAGGCTTAATGGACAAAGAAGTATTGCAAGCTATTATTATTGCAATCAAATCGGATGATTTGGAGCTTTTTTCGAGCCATATAGAAAAGAAAAGAGGCTTGTTATCTCTTTGCTTTGGCAGACTCCCCCTGCTGTCGCTTTGTTATTTATACAAAAGCAGAAAAATTGTCAAGACTTACGAAAAAGCGCTTTCCGCCGTATCGGGATATATCTTTGTCGAGGAAGAGCCTGAGGCGTACGCATTTTTCAAAAAACAGGCAAAACGCTGTTTGAGGCTATATGTGTTTAGCAATAAGCCGGTAACGCCTGCTGAAATGCTTGCCATACTACAAGAATCCGCATATTTAGAAGAAGTATATCCACGCGTCAATAAAGATGAAAAGACAGTTAGTAATATAGAAAAGATATACAGGATACTGCACGGACAAACAATCGAGCAAAAGGATAATAAAATTACCATCAAGCATAAACCGTTGACAAGGAACAAAAAAATTGCAGTTATAATAATTATAGCAATCGCCTGCTTTATGATAGCGTTTTCGGGAGTCTCCTGGGGCGCGCTGTATACGGCGTTCGGGAGCGGTATTATTACCAGACCGATAAAAATATATAACGAAAGCCAGCTAATAAGAGCTATAGAGCAAGGCGAGCAATATTTTACTCTGAGTAATGATATCAGCTTAACCTCAAAGTGGACGCCGCAAGACTTTGACGGCAGATTGAACGGCAATGGCAATACAGTATATGTGTATGATAAAATGATAGACGGTTTTGTCACAAATCTAACGGGAATAATTGAAAATGTGAACTTTGTGTTTGCCGAACTCATTCTTGATATTTCTGAGAATACCTCCTTTATAGCAGACACCAATAACGGTACTCTTAGCAATATTCGCGTATCCATATCAGGCAACTTTACCGATACAGGAGACAATGACATCTTCGTAGCAATATTAGCGGTAGAGAACAACGGCGACATCACAGGATGTGTAATAGATGCGGATATAACATTTGTCGGTAACGGCGTTGCGGACACTTATCTTTGCGGGATTACCGCTTGGAATAACGCAAGGGTAACGGCATGCGCAACAACGGATAACTCTGTTTTTACTACCGATACGGTAGATGTTGCAGGATTAGTCGCAGAGAATGGACATCTGGGCACGGTAGCAGATTGCGAAAATCACGCCGAGGTATACCAGCATTCGGATTCGGACAGCTGGCTGCCTAACGCAGGCGGCGTGGCATTAAATAATATTGGTATTGTTACAGACTGCGAAAATTACGGCAAAATAACCGCGAGTTCGGGTTCTACAAGCGCGGATGCGCTCAATCTTTATGTAGGCGGCGTGGTGTGCATCAATAATAATTCCATAGTAAAATCTAAGAATAACGCCGCGGTTACAGGTATCTCGCAAGAATTTCACATATACGCAGGCGGAGTCGCCGCAGTAAATAACAATGATACATCAACTATTGACAATAGCTGTTCTTACGGCGAAATCTCCGCCTCGACAGGAGCAACAGCAGATGTGTTTTTATTCGTTGGCGGAATAGCCGGTGTGACTTATGGCACTATATCCAATTCGTATTCCGCGTCAACGTATTCTGCAGAAAATGGTAAGATCTATGTCGGCGGCATTGCCGGTGTTGCATTTTATTACACTGTGTTTTTTTCCAAAAATAACTATTATATAAATAAACCGAATTTTAGCTTCGGATATGCAAGCATTTTGAAGGATAATTTTTTGTTCGATGGTTCTAATTCAGGAGTCACAAAGCTGAATACGATGGAGGAACTAATAGCTTTGGAGGTATATTGGGGATGAAAAGAGACACGCTTTTTATCGTGATGGCAATCGCCTCCAGCTTAGTTGCCTTACTTGACTTAGGCTATATAATATTCGTAATAGTTGAGATTGCGCAAGTTTTATCCGGCAAGGCATTCTTGTATGCGGGCTTTTGGTGGACATCGCTTATTATATTAATTGTCAATGCGGCAATGCTTGCATACGCTGCAGTGTATTATATTGTAAAGAAAAAATGAAAGGAATAAAGGTATTGTTATGGAATTAGAATTGCTCAAGAAAAAAGTGTGGGCGGTTGCAGGCGCCAACCAAAATCCGGATAAGTACGGCAATATGATATATAAACGTCTTAAGGAAAAGGGTTATGAAG
>SACC01000213.1 GCA_009928745.1 Clostridia bacterium | reverse complement strand
ATATAAGCGCGCGCGCTTATATTCGAACTTTCAAAATCGGAGGGGATAACTCCGTAATTGCCTATCAACGGAAAGGTTTGTACTATTATCTGTCCGTAATAGCTTTTATCGGTAAGAGTTTCGAGATAACCTGTCATTCCGGTTGTGAACACCACTTCTCCCACAACCTCGCCGCGCGCTCCGAACGCATAGCCCTCAAATACCTTTCCGTTTTCCAATATCAAATATAATTTTTCTGCCATTTCCTGCTCCTATTATCATTCGCTATTTTGCCTATTAATTTTCATATGTTTTTAATATCTCTTCCGCTACCGCGCGCTTTGTCGTGCGCATATCCATTGACTGCTTTTCAATACACCTATGCGCTTCAGGCTCCGACATGGAAAAATGCGATATCAATATACACTTTGCGCGGTCAATTATGCGTATTTCTTCTATTTTCTGCAGTAACAGCTTATTTTCGTTCTGTACAATCTGCAGCTTTTTGTGTGCCGCCTGCGCTACCTTAAGCGCGCTCCATAACAAATCGCGATTTACAGGCTTTGCTACGGTTATCACTCCGTAGTCCTCTACATGGTGCGATATTTCGTTATAAAACTCCGATCTTACAAGTAATAATACCTGACTTATGCCTTTGCTGGCAATATTTCTTGCAAGGTTTTCTCCCGTCTCGTCAATAAGAGGTGAATTGACAACACATAAATCGTAATCTCTCTCAATTAGCAGCCGCCTTGCTTCGCCCGCAGTCGTTACGGTGATGATTCGGATTATGTTCAATTGTAGCAGTGTTTCAGCTAATATTGAAGCTATTTTTTCATTGGTTGAAACAACCAGCGCGCTTTCCAAAATCATCCCCTCCTTTTACTCTATATAAAGAGTTTATATTCTTAGAAAATACTTGTCAATATAAAACTCCTCTTTTGATTCAGCTTTTTCAAATTCTTCTGCTTCCGCTTCTTTTTCCCTGATATATTTTTCCAAAACACCCTCTCCGATTATTTCTTTTACGAAAACAGACGTTTTGGTAATATTTATCGCTTCCTTTAAACTTTCGGGAAGTTTTTGAAGCGTCAACGCTTTTACAATGTCGCTGTCATAAAGATTCTTATCTATCGCTTTGGGCAACGCTAATCCCTTTTTAATGCCGTTAAGCCCCGCTTCAATAATGAGGGCAAGCGCAATATAAGGATTGCACGCAGTATCGGGAGAGCGCAACTCCATTCTTATTTTGTCACCGCTTGCGGCAGGTATTCTTACAAGCTGCGAACGGTTATTATATGACCAGGACACAAAACGTGGCGCTTCGAACGCGCCTAATCTCTCATAAGAATTGGTAATAGGATTAAGAAACAAGGTAATTTCGCGAATTTTTTCAAGTATACCGGCAATAAAGCCCTCTACAACTTTATTCTGCGCCACATTTCCGTTCTTAAATATGTTATAACCGTTCTCCGTTAAAGAAAGGTTGATATGCATACCGTTACCCGCCTTATTGAGCAAAGGTTTTGGCATAAAAGACGCGAACAAGCCGTTTCTTAAAGAAAGCGCCTTAACTACGGTCTTGAAAGTCATTATATTATCCGCACCGCTCATCGCGTTAGAGAATTTGAAGTCAACCTCATTCTGTCCGGGTCCCTGTTCGTGATGCGAACATTCGGGGTGCAATCCCATATCAGCAAGTGTCAGGCATATCTCGCGGCGCACATTCTCTCCCCTGTCAAGCGGAGATATATCGAGATATCCACCATTGTCATGCGGCTCCAATAAAGGATTGCCTGCGGCGTCTGTTTTGAAAAGATAGAATTCACATTCCGCTCCCACATTGCACACATAACCCATTTTTTCGCATTTTGCAAGCACTCTTTTTAGTATCGCTCTCGAATCGCATTCAAAAATCTCACCGTTAGGATGTCGTATCTCGCAATAAAATCTTGCCACCCTGCCTTGCTGCGGACGCCAGGGAAGCACCGAAAGCGTGGAAGGATCGGGGAACAATAACAAATCCGACATAGTAACATCGGAAAAACCTTTTATGGCAGATGCGTCAAAAGATATACCGTCGTTAAATACCGCTTCCAATTCATCCGGCATTATGGAAATATTCTTCTGCATGCCAAAAAGGTCACAAAAAGCAAGTCTTATAAACTTGACATCGTTTTCTTTGATAAACTGCATTACTTCTTTGGCTGTAGCATTCATTACAATCTCCTTATACGCTTAATTCTCTGTGTATAGTTGCTTGTAGGGATTCTTAGCATTTGGTTTTAACAGATAAAACTGCACGCCATAAATAATTTGTTCGTCAATACCGAATAATTCCGCATATTCTGTAATATAGGGCTTTATTCTTTTCAACTCTTCCTTGGTAGCTTTCTTAGCGCTGACTTGCGCCGGCAGATTGGCTATCTCTTTTGCCGACCTTACCCAGATTTCGCCGCCGTGCATTCCGGTACCGGTAAAGTTGCCTAGCGGCACGGTTTCGCAATTGAGTCCGAGCACTATAATTGTGCCGCCGGCAAGGTATTCGCCAAGAAAACTGCCTGTACGACCCCCGACAACTATAATCGGGCACTTTTCCTTATATTGCTTCATATGTATGCCCGTGCGGTAGCCAGAATTATCTTTTATAAGTATCTTTCCGCCGCGCATTGCGTATCCCAAAGCGTCTCCAACATTGCCGTTGACAATTATCCTGCCGTCATTCATTGTATCGCCGACAGCATCCTGAGCGTTGCCGTTGACAGTTATTGTCGCGCCGTCGAGATAGGCGCCTAACGCGTTGCCCGGTATCCCGTTAATAGTAATATTCTTGCCTGCCGCGCCGCAACCTATGAACCTTTCGCCGCAGCATTCATTTATTATAACATCTTCCGAGGCTTCTCTTACAACTTCATTTAGCTTTTGGTAACCTAATTCTTTTGCATTAAGTATCATACGGGTTGCCCTCCCAACTTTTGCTGTCTTACCTGCTTGGAAAACGCCATAAGTCCGGGTTTTTCGCATATAAGACTAAAATCAATTTTATCCAGCGGCGTCTTTTCGCGGATAAGCGAGGTATATATGCCCGCTTTTTCCACATTGCCGATTAATATATAGCCATTAAGCTTATTATCAGAATAAAACAGCTTTTTATAATCAGCGCCGTCGTATTCGGTATATGCTTCGCCGATATATGCGCCTGCGCTCAATATGTGCTCACCAAAAAAGCCTATCGCGTTCATGGGTATTGCCTTCTCAAAGCACGTTGCTTGACCGCTCATGTTCATGCCTGCGCATTCACCCTGCATATATGCGTTGGGAAGTATCGCCATTATCTTGGATATTCCGGTTGACGCGTCAAGACTTTCCACGCAATCGCCTGCTGCATATATGT
>SACC01000212.1 GCA_009928745.1 Clostridia bacterium | reverse complement strand
GTCGTATTCACAGAATATCACTGCTTGATAATTCGGAATATCATATTCATAAAATCCTATATAAATTGAATATCACATTATTATATAGATAACCTACAAAAGAAATAACCCCGTAATTAATTACGGGGTTTGTCTTGTGTGTTTATGTAAAACTTTATCTTTAGTAGCGCGCCATCTTTTGTATATTAATAATTTGTCTTTTGCGCCTACTTATTATATCATTTATTATAATAGCTTGTCTATAATTTTTGAAAAATACCTTATTTTGTCATATTTATTAAAACTCCCGCAAAACATATGCTTGCGGGAGTTAGTTTTATTATAAGACCGGCTTAACAGCTTTACTGTATATTTACGTTACAATTACCGGCTATTCTGTATATTTACGTTACAATCATTGGCTATTCTGTATATTACATTACCATTATCGGCTTAACTGAATATTTACACGACTATGATGCGCGGTAATTATTCGTTATCTGTTGCAGTTATTACTGTATCGATATCGATACCTGCTGTATCGGCGTCAATAGTCCCTTCCGCTAATGTTTCTGGTAGTTCTTCTTTAGGTGTAATCGCTACCGATACCACCTCGCTGTTGTCGCCTACCTTCATTATTCTGACTCCTTGCGCCGCTCTTCCTATCTTGCTTATTTCGGACGCTGCAGTGCGTATAATGATGCCGCTTGCGGTAATGATGATGATATCAGTTGCATCCGAGTTAATCAGCTTGAGACTTACTATGCGTCCGGTCTTGTCATTAAAGTTACCCGCCTTAACTCCCTTGCCGGCGCGTCCTTGTGTATGGTACTCTGAAGCGTCCGTTCTCTTGCCGTATCCGTTCTTTGTGATAGTGAGCACTTCTTCTCCCTCGCGTATCACACTCATATCCACAATGTAATCATCTTTGTCAATTTTCATTGACTTCACGCCTGCTGCGGTTCTTCCCATCGCACGGACTGCCGTCTCGTGGAATCGGATACATTTGCCCTTAGATGACGCCATCAAAAGTTCGTCGTCGCCTAAAGTCAATCTGGCTGATATTAGTTCGTCGCCATCTTCCAGCCTGATTGCAATCTTACCATTGCGGCGGATGCTTTCGAATTCTTTTAGATCGGTTTTCTTAATTTTGCCGTTCTTGGTGGCAAGCACAAGATTGCCCTGTCTCTCCTGTTCGTCTGTAATAGGCAATATTGCGGTTACGCTTTCGTCCTGCTCTACATTAAGCAGGTTGTTGACGGTGCGCCCTCTTGAAGTTTTGCTTGCCTCGGGGATTTCGTAACCTTTGAGTATATAGACTTTCCCCTTGTCCGTAAAGAAGAATAAATCGTCATGAGTGGAGCTTGTGAACACATCCTTGACAAAATCATTGTCCTTAGGCTTATGCGCTGTTACGCCCACTCCGCCTCTATGTTGCGCCTTATATTCGCTTGCGGCTATTCTCTTGATGTAATTATCCTGAGTTAGAGAAATAACGATTTCTTCGCGGTCGATAAGGTCGGCAATATTAATCTCGCTGTAATCGTAGGATAACTCAGAGCGTCTTGCTGTATTGTATCTGGTCTTAACCTCAGACAGCTCGGCTTTTATTATCTCGTCTACACGGTATGAATTAGCGAGTATATCGTGATACATAATAACCGCCTTTTCGATTGCTTGTAATTCCTCGATTATTTTCTCAACCTCAAGGCTTACCAGTCTTCTTAGCTTGATTTCCAATATCGCGTTCGCCTGTTTTTCGCTCAACTCAAATCTTTCCATAAGACTGGTTTGAGCCTCGACATTATCCTGCGAATGCCTGATTATTGCGATTACCTCGTCAACATTGTTGAGAGCAATCACAATACCTTTCAGTATATGCTCTCTTTCCTCTGCCTTTTCAAGGTCAAACTCTGTTCTTCTTACAATGACCTCTCTTTGATGCTTGATATATGCCTCCAAAATCTGCTTAATATTGAGTATTTTTGGGGTACCATCAATTAGCGCAAGGAAAATCATACTGTAAGAAATCTGCAAATTGGTATGTTTATACAGCATATTCAATACAACCTGCGCATTGGCGTCTCTTTTTATATCGATAACGATTCTCATGCCCTTGCGGTCAGATTCGTCCTTGATATCGGATATGCCTTCTATTTTTTTGTCCTTGACCAAATCGGCAATAGTCTCTATCAATTTTGCCTTATTGACTTGATACGGCAGCTCGTGCACAATGATTCTGCTTCTTGTTGCGTTGCTGTTCTCCTCAACTTCCGTCTTGGCGCGGATAATACATCCGCCTCGTCCTGTAAGGTATGCGTTGCGGATAGCTGCTCTTCCAAGCACTAGACCACCGGTCGGGAAATCCGGAGCAGGGACGAACTCCATAAGTTCGGCAATCTCAATATCAGGATTGTCAAGCGTCGCTATTGTCGCGTTGATTACCTCACCAAGGTTATGCGGCGGGATGCTTGTAGCCATACCGACAGCAATGCCGTCAGCGCCGTTGACAAGCAAGTTGGGATATCTTGAAGGAAGGACTGAAGGCTGCATAAGCGTATCGTCAAAGTTAGGATAAAAATTCACCGTCTTTTTGTCGATATCTCTGAGCATCTCTGACGCTATCTTAGAAAGCTTCGCCTCAGTATACCGCTGAGCTGCCGCAGGATCGCCGTCTACAGAGCCAAAATTGCCCTGTCCTTCCACAAGCGGACATCTTATGGAAAAGTCCTGCGCAAGCCTAACTAGCGCCTCGTAGACCGCCGAATCGCCGTGCGGATGGTATTTTCCCAACACATCGCCTACAATTCTCGCGCATTTTCTTGTCGGCTTCTCGTTTTCGAGTCCCAACTCGTTCATAGCAAAAAGTATGCGGCGGTGCACAGGCTTCAAGCCGTCGCGCACATCGGGTATCGCGCGGCTGACATTAACCGCCATTGCGTACGAGATAAAAGATTTTTTCATCTCCTGCTCAACATTGATCTTAACAATCTTTGTATTATCTATTATCTTTTCATATTTACTTTCAAATTTCTTTTCCATACGATCCCTCTTATATATCCAGGTCTTTGACTATTGTCGCGTTGTCTTCTATAAACTGACGCCTCAACTCGGGGACTTCCCCCATAAGTATCGTGAATATCTCATCCGCTCTTTCGGCATCATCAACAGTTACTTGAAGCAGGGTTCGGGAGGCAGGACTCATTGTTGTCTCCCAAAGCTGCTCTGCGTTCATTTCGCCCAGACCTTTGTAGCGCTGCAAATCGCAGCCCTTGCGTCCATGCTCACTATAATACGTCTCGAGCGCAGCGTCGTCATAAAAATAGAAAACGTTGTTTTTACCCTTGGCTACTTTGTAAAGCGGGGGTTGCGCGATATATACATGACCCTTCTCTATCA
>SACC01000211.1 GCA_009928745.1 Clostridia bacterium | reverse complement strand
CATACCGAGAAAGGCAGGCAGTCCGCCGCCGTGGTCGTAATGCCCGTGGGATATTACAGCGATATCCACTTCAGATAAGTCTATTCCCAGTTTCGCCGCATTTTCGGCGAATATACCGCTCTCTCCCGTATCAAAAAGCAACTTATGCTTTTTCGTTTCCACATAAAAGGACAAGCCGTGCTCGCACTTAAATTCGGGTGATATTGAGGTGTTTTCGCATAAAGTGGTAATCTTCATATTGATTCCTTTAGTATTTTCATTGTGCTTTTATATATTGCTCTGACAGCCTTACCGGACGGGCAATCGATTTCGACAACGCTTACGCCTTTATTGATTGCGTTAACCGCTTCGGTATCATACGGCACACTGCCGACATAAGGCAAGCAATTTTTTCTGCAATATTCAATTATTTTCTCGGTATTAGCGGCATTTGTATCGTATTTATTAACGCACACCGCTATTTTTGCGCCAAAGCCGCGCGCCGTACTTATTATACGCTCCATATCGCTATTCCCTGATACAGAAGGTTCGGTGACAATTAATACAGTATTTGCGCCCGATAGCGAGGCAATCACCGGACATCCTATACCCGGCGAACCGTCAATTATTGCAAAATCGGTTCCAATCGAATTATTAATTAACTGCTTCTTAACCTCAGATACCAGTTTGCCCGAAGTGCCGCTCCCCATCTTAAGTTTTGCCGTAGAAAACACTCCGTTGTCCTTAAAAAGCATCAACTCTCCTGCAACCGCCTCTTGCATACTTATCGCCTTATTCGGGCAAAAATGCGCGCATACGCCGCAGCCTTCGCAAGCAAATATATCCACATTGTAGTTATCTTTGAATTCTATCGCATCAAAACGGCAATAAGCCTTGCAAATACCGCATTTTATGCATAACTCTTGATTAATTATCGCCTTAGGAAGACCGTAATAATCTTTTATCATTTCCTTATCCGTTCTGCCTGCTACAATATGAAGATTCGGCGCGTCGACATCGCAGTCTGCGTACGCTTTGGCTGCGGCGAGCTTAATAAACGCCGCGGCTATCGTGGTTTTTCCTGTACCACCCTTGCCGCTTAAAATCAATAGCTGTTTCACTTTTGCGCCTCCTTGATTGTATTAAGCAGCGACAAAAACAACGTTTTATATTTTTCGCGGGCATTAACGGCGATTTCGCCATTGGAGTTAATAGCGCCCAATTCGTTATCGTAATTAATTTTGCCCAAAACCGCTATATTGTTGTCTATGCAGTATTGCTCGGAGGGATTTGGCGACCCGGCGCATTTATTAAGTATCACCCCGTGCGGTTTTTCGAACAGTTTCACCAGCTCAATAACCATTTGAAGATTATGCAACCCAAATACGGTCGGTTCGGCGACAAGCGCGCAGTAATCCGCGTCTTTTATGCTTTCCATAACCGCGCAGGCGCTCCCCGGAGGACAATCAATAAAGGTATCGCAGCAATCATCAGCAAGAGACAGCAGCCGTCTGATTATCGGTACGCCCGAGGCTTCGCCGACATTTAATATGCCCGTATATACCGTAACATTATCTGCTTTACCCACCTCAATATTACCGATAATCTTATCTTGTTCTCTTAATGCCTTATACTTGCACAGTCTTACGCAACCGCCGCAGGAGTGACATACCTTATCGAAGATTATGAGCTTTTTTATATATGCCAATGCGTTAAATTTGCAGAATTCCACGCATTCCCTGCACCCCGTGCAAACAGCATAATCTACAACGGGTATCTTTAGTTTCACGCTTTCGGCAAATAACTTTTGCGGCTTAAAAAACAGATGACCGTTAGGCTCTTCCACATCGCAATCAATATAATCAGCAGCTCCTGATACCGCCGCAAGATTAACCGATACAAGCGTTTTTCCCGTACCGCCTTTTCCGCTTAATACCGCTATTTTCATTAGTTGTTGCCGTGGTTATGGAAGCCCGCGTGTATCTCGTTCAATATGGGCAATTTTGATATCAAATACAAATCAATATTAGCTTTTGCAACCGCATCAGTTGATTTATATAACTTAATATTAGCAGCAAACAGCACCGCCGCGGCGTTTTCTCCGCATCTTGGTGTAATCAGGACTTCTGCGCCGTTGTCTACAACAAGCTGCGCCGCTTTAATACCTGCTCCGCCCGAACTTGCCGCTGCGCTGTTATCCAAAAATACGCTATTGCCTTTTTCGGTGTCAAAAATCATAAAATATGGCGCTCTTCCGAATGATATACATACTGTAGTATCTATTGAGTTTACGTCAACCGGTATTGCTATTTTCATTTTGTTCTCCTTACTATTTTTATGTAGCGTTATTGTGATTTTCAATTTTCATTAACGTTCTATACGTATTTTTATATCCGAATAGCAGCTTAATTCTTTTTAATAATTTGTTATTTCATTACGCCGTTTGAATACCTATAAACGGTAATTTATTTTATATCAAAAGGCTTGCCGCACATGCGCCGTCTGCAACCGACTCCCCCGCAAAAACTGTTATTCTCGTCACATAACGTGTAATCGCCGCCCTCAATGAGGAGAACTTTACCGTTAACAAGGGCGTCGGCAAGTTTTTTACGCGCATCGTCATAGATTCCCTGCACGGTTGTTCTTGCTACGTTCATACGCTCGGCGCATTCCTCCTGTATAAGATTCTCAAAATCTATAAGCCGTATGGTTTCGTACTCGTCGACGGTCATTTTAACACAATTATTATCATTAATTTGCGCATTCAACGGACCGAAGCTGCAATTTAACGGCAGACAGCATACTTTTCTCCATTTTCTAGGTCTTGGCATATTTCACCTCATTCATTTTTGACATATGTCACTTATTATTATACACCGTTGCTGACATATGTCAATAATATTTTTATAAAAACTGCTAAAAAAATGCTTTGTACGATAAACTTCAAATACATTGTCTATGGATAAAGAAGCTTATAATACAAAGCAATTACTTATTATTTGGGTATTAAATTACCACTTATTGCGAACTTTTTCGGCAAAACCGAAGCAATCTTCAAATATTATCTCTTTGCCGTCGTCAAGTACGGCTTTGCCGCTGAATCTACCGAATACCTGATGCGCATCTTGGGCGATAATCAATGCGTTTAGCTTGGTGCGGTTATCGTATACAGGCTTAAAAGTCATCTCCAGTCTTTTATCGCTTGAGGTAAAATTCCAAGGTTTCATAAAGTCTTCACGCCCGTCAATTATCGGTATACCGAAATCTATCTGATCTATCTTGTGCGCCTTGCCGTTATAAAAAATCATATTTTCACTTGCCGCTGAGGTATCGCCGAAGCCGTAGCCAATATTAAAACCCAGCGTGCTGCCGTCTTTAAGCCTTGCAGACATACTGCCCCAATACCAAGTGTTATCA
>SACC01000210.1 GCA_009928745.1 Clostridia bacterium | reverse complement strand
GTCCGTAAGGCACTTTATTGCTCATAACCAAGCTGTTATAACCGTCGATTTTTAAGAACTCTCTCATGTCGAAATTTTCTGGCATAAAGTCTTCAAAGGCGTTGTAATCGTCCTCATCGTCTGTGCCCTTGATGGTGTAAATAGCATCAAGTCTTTCGGCAGTGTCCTTATTATAGTTATAAATCCCGTGAACTCTTTCCGACAAGGTAGTCCCTGTCGCATTGGCGGCTTTTGCCCAAGTGTAGCTCTTTGTTTCATAAAACGTTTCGCTGTTATCGGTGCTTTCGGTAAATGCGTCAAAGGAGTCTGTTGTTCCTTCCAATATTCTCATTGCATATTGGTTCTTCGCCGAAGAATAAAGATAATCAAAGTTATGAAGCTTGTCGGTTTTATCTACATTATACTCGCCTTTTTCTTGTGCGTTAGAATACTCCACTTCGTCTATTGTATAAACCTTTACCGAGTCAAAATAAACGGTGCCTTTGCTGAGAGCCTCAGTGTCATAGACAAAAACTGTAGAGGAGTCAACTGTCTTAGAAACCTTTGATGCGTAAGGATTACCTAAACTTAGCTCTAACTCTAACGAGCCCGAAGACGTGCCGGTTTTTACATAGAAACGGTACTGTGTCCACTTACCTGCTGTATTTATCTCGCTAAAGCCTATATACTTTTCTGCCGAAGAGGATGTAAGTACGTTGCTTACGTTGCTTACTGTTACCGATGCCTTAGCAGAACCGATAGTTTTTACCCATACGCTGACAATATAATAGCTGTTAGCGGTAAGGCTTGAGCTAGAACTTTTTAATCCGTATGCAACGTCATAGTTGCTGAATATTTTTAATGCGGTCTTATAAGGAGTAATATAGTCGGTATCTGCCGCTGCAAATAATCCTTCGCTACTAACCGTGCCCGCCTTAATTTCTTTAGCGGCAAGAAGCTCGCTGTTTTCCTTGGTTATGAAAGCATCGTCTCCCGATCTTGGAAGAGCTACATAGGAGCTGAACAAGGATACAGCTGTGTCGCTTACAGCCTTTACCCTAAAGCTTGTACGCACCTTGTTTGCCATATCCACGGCTAGCTCAAATTTCTTTGATACCGTGTCATAATTAGGATTAGCGGCTCCCTCTTCAGCGCTTATAATAGCGCAAAGTCTTTCTACGGTCTTTGTCTTGCCGTTTTCTTCTTCATTAAATCTTGCGTAAACTTCATAATTGGCAGGTTTGGTGTCGTTGCCGTCCTTGTCAATTCCCTTTACTCCCGACCAATTAAGCTCATAAGAGGTGCCTGCAACGCTAACATATGCTAGATCATCTACTTTACTATAAGTATTTGTCTTTGTAGTAAGTGCCGTCCAGCTTGAGGTCGCGCCAACTCCGGTTAGTTTGCCGTCATCGTCAAACTCGTCTTCGTCGGTATCGGCATACTTAATTTCTGCAAAATTGCCATTGGTTACGCTGCTTGTAGCTGCTGCCGTGGTCTTAAACTGATACTGCTTTACCTCATCGCCGCTCTTAGAGCTGCTGTTATATTCGCTATACTCTATTTCTGCATAGTTAATCAAAGACGCATAGACTTTGCCTTCAATATAAGATTCTGTTGAAAACCTGCTTCCGCTTCCAAGAGTGACTTTCAAACTTACAATATTGGTATCTACTACATCTCCCAAAATATAAAAAGCTATCTCTTGCCATTCTTCATTATTAAAGGTAGTAACGCTTGCTATGCTCTCTAGATTATCCTTATCCTTACCGCCAAGCAAATCAATATTGGCGCCGAGCTTGCTGTCAATACCTGACGTTCTTACCCAGAAAGCCAAACGATAAGAGGTGTTAGGCTTAATTGTCAGATATTTGTCCGCCGCATCAACTTTCATTGTAAGAATTGACGCCATAGGCACTTCGTTTTCCAAAATCAAGGAATACAGATTAACGTCTACTCCGCCGATTTTTATTTTTTCTATCAATTTTTGGTCTTCTGCCGCAGTTTGGTTGACTACGGTGTTAGTAACCTTAGTTAGTTTAACTTTGTTAACGTCGATAGCCGCTACGTTTTCGTCAGCCTTAGCTTCCCAATTATCGGTTACGTCGCTTGCGCCGTTTAATTTACCTATAGAAAGCTGCTCAGCTTCGGTAATGGGAGAAAGTGTTTCCCACTTATTGATATATGCTGGAGAAGTAGCCACGTCTTCGCTGATTTCCAAAATGCTGATATTATCAAAAATCGCTCCGCCCATCATTAGGCTTTCATACTCGGTGGCGCTGCCCTCGCCGAACCAAAACTCTAAAGTAAGATTACGTGATGAAAGTTGGTTGCCTTGTACATAGAAGGTTATTTTTTCCCAGCCTTTATCTGCTTGATAACCCTTATTGCAAATGGTGGTCTCTTCCTTTTTCTCCACGCCTGCTCCGGTAAGCTTTACCGTAGCCTTAGAGCTATAGTCATTGGCGGATTTCCAAGTATTGTATTTGGCTGCCCACGCGTTCAAATCCTCATCGTAGCTATCCCATTTTTCCACTAAAGCCAAAGTGCCTGTCCAATCGGAGTTTTTCAGGAGATTGCTTTCTTCTTCTACAGCCTTATATCCTATATAAGCGGCATCACCTGCAACAATGCCTGCATCGCCTACGTCTCTTAAATAGCGGTAAGCAAACTTGCTTGCAATATTGCTCATTGCCGTTTCGGTTTTGTCGTATCTGTCTTCCTTTTCTCCCACTAAGCCTTTTGCGCTTAGCCAAGCCTTTACGTTATTTAAGAAGTCGGTACTAGCTATAAGGGTATTGATGTCATTAACGTCGGTTACCGATGATGGCGCGGCGGGATTGTCTGCCAAAATAGCCTTTTCGGTGTCGGATAATACAAAGTAGCCTTCCAAGTCATTTCCCGTCGTATTTGATGCAAGATAAACCGAGTTATATGCCTTTTGCTTAACGGTTAAACTGTTTGGCTCTGATGGCTTATCAGTATCAGGAAGTACAATATCTCCGTTGCTGTCAACAGGTAGCCATACATATACCCATACGCTTATTTCATAATAGGCATCTTTTTCTATAGTTAGGTTGCTTTTTGAAGTAAAGCCTGCGCCGGACAAGTCCTTATGATAAATCATAAGAGCCTTTGTTTCGTCCAAAACGCTCATCGTTCTGTTTCCGCTGTCGCCTATTAAATAGTTCTTCCATTCGTCATAGGTAGGAGCCTTGAAGGTATAACTTGTAGATAAAAGACGGCTGTAAGTGTCCTTTGTTTTGTCGCTTTCATTGTATAGTTTGGCTAAATTAACAATACCGCTTGTTGCCGCCTGATAAGAAGGAGCGGTATCGTCGCCTAAATCGGATTTTCCCTTTACAACGTCGAAGTTGGTACCGTCATCACTGCTGTACTAGCACTAACGGAAAATATAATAG
>SACC01000209.1 GCA_009928745.1 Clostridia bacterium | reverse complement strand
ATAATACGGCTATTTTTGAAATAAAGGCAAGAATTAACACCAGCGCCATTGATATCAGTAGACTGATAATAATACATTTTACAATATCAAATGTTGCCTGCTTTACAGTACTTTTTTCCATACAAATACCTCCACGCTAATTGTATGACGGCATCTATAATATTAGAACTGACGGATAACTTGCGTATAAAGCTGAATATACAAAAAAAATGCACTTTCTAAATCTAGAAAGTGCATTTATATCGCAAACTTTTATTGCATTCGCGTTTTGTCGAAAATGTTATTTAGATAGAATCGTTCTTGTTATTGTCTTCGTTCTCAATGACCTTGCCAACTTCGGAGATATCTCCTTCCTTAGCCGATGCGTTAGGCATTCTGTCAACTTCGTTTCTCTTCTCGCCATTAGCTCCTGCCGCTTGCGCGTCAAGATTGATGCCGATTGCTTCGCGATTAATAACAATTACTACGGGCTTGCCTTCTGTGCCGATATCCAGATCTATAGTGTTGTCACTATAAATTTTGACTATTCTGCCAATCAATCTGCCTATAGTCATTATCTTGGTGCCTACTCTGATTTGAGACTGCATCTCGGTATATTGCTTTTGTCTTTTTTTCTGTGGAATAATCGATAGCGCCATCATTCCACCAAACATTACTACTATTACTACTAAAAATATCCAACTGTTCGAACCTGTCATTATATACTCCTTTATACATTTTAATTAAATGTTCTTATTTTGATTAATATAATTTTACACTTTTTGGTATATATTATCAACTGATTTACCATTTTTTATAATATTAATTATTATTTCACTTAATAAACACAATATTTTTCAAATAAACTACAAAAAAGGCTATTAAATTTATTAATTATTTCAGCTATTATAGTTTTCAAAAAATTCTTTACGGTAGTCAAGCAGTCTGTCATTGTTAATCGCATCCTTGATTTTTCCCATTAACCGCATCAAAAAGTGTATATTATGAATGGTAAGCAACCTGCCGCCGAAAATCTCATCGGTATTAATGAGATGTCTGATATAGGCGCGTGAGTAGTTGCGGCAACAATAACACTCACAACCCTCTTCAACAGGTCCAAAATCATCTTTGAATATGGAATTACGTATCGTTATATCTCCCTTCATTGTCATTGCTGTGCCGTTACGGGCAATACGCGTCGGAAGCACGCAGTCGAACATATCAATCCCCCTGCACACGCCCTCCACAAGACAATCAGCGCTGCCAACGCCCATAAGGTATCTAGGCATCTCACGCGGATAATACGGACGAAGCGTATCTAGCATCTCGTACATAACAGGCTTGGGTTCGCCAACGCTCAAACCGCCTATAGCAATACCGCATCTTGCGTATTCCAATGTTCTCTCTATACTTTCAATACGCAAATCCTTGTACATATTACCCTGCACAATAGGGAAAAGCATCTGTTTTTCGTTATCCTTGCTGACTTCATAACATCTTTTCAGCCAGCCTATTGTCCTTTCCATTGCATCCTTTGACTTCTTATAATCGGTATCGGCGGCGGTGCATTCGTCAAAAGCCATCATAATGTCGGAGCCAAGAATATTCTGAATTTCTATGGATTTTTCGGGAGTTATATAGTGCTTGCTGCCGTCAATAAAGGAATTGAACTCGCAGCCGTCGTCGGTTATCTTGCGCATTGAGGACAGCGAAAATATCTGAAAGCCGCCGCTGTCTGTCAATATACTTCTGTCCCAGTTCATGAACTTATGCAAACCGCCCGCTTTGGCGATAATATCCGTGCCTGGTCTAAGATATAAGTGATAGGTATTCGAGAGAATAATCTGCGCGCCCGTCTCCTTAACCTCTTCGGGTGAAAGCGCCTTAACGCTTGCCATTGTACCTACCGGCATAAAGACCGGCGTTTCGATAACGCTGTGCGGTGTGGTGAGCCGACCTATCCTTGCTCCCGATTGTTTACATTCTTTTATTATTTCGTATTTGAACATTTTTGCCTCAATTTTTTAATTAATAATATCTAAGTAGTTGCTTTTTGTTTTTATTATTACCTAATATATTCTGTTTGTGCATATATGCTGTTTGTATACTTGCCGTATGCTGTTTATTTGTTTTTGCGGTTAATATATTATTTATTTGCTTTTGCGGTCTTATGCGTTATTATAAATTCACGATTATTATAATATCAGTGTTGCGTCTCCGAAACTGAAGAATCTATACTTTTCGCTGACTGCCGTATCGTACATTCTCAATGCGTTATCCCTGCCCATGAATGCCGATACCAGCATTATTAGCGTGGATTCGGGAAGATGGAAGTTGGTAATCAGCGCCTTAACCACTTTGAATTCGTAAGAAGGATATATAAATATTTCCGTATTGCCGCTTCCCGATTTAACCTCCCCGTCCATATACGCGCTTTCTACCGTACGGACTGAAGTCGTACCAACGCATATTACGCGTCTGCACTCTTTAAGCGCCGCATTTATTCGCTCGGCTGCCTGTTTGCCTATCTCATAATACTCATTGTGCATTTTGTGATCTTCAATGTTCTCCGCCTTGACCGGACGGAAAGTTGATAACCCGACATGCAACAGCACTTCGACGACTTCAACTCCCATCGCTTTTATTTTTTCAAGTAAATCGGGGGTGAAGTGAAAACCGGCAGTCGGCGCCGCCGCTGACCCTTCTGTCTTACAGTATACCGTCTGATATCTGCTTTTATCCTCAAGAATTTCTGTAATATACGGCGGAAGAGGCATTGCGCCCAGCTTTGACAAAATATCTTCGAATATGCCCTCAAAACAGAACTCAATAATCCTTATGCCGTTCTCGCCTACTCTTAGTATTTTTGCCGAAAGCTCCTCGCCAAAATCAATTAGCGTATCAGGCTTGAGTTTTTTTGCCGGTCTGACTATCGCCTCCCAATGAGTATAATCCACTCTTTTTAACAGCAACACCTCTACCACGCCAAGATGACCGCGTCTGGTGCCGATAAGCCTTGCGGGGATAACTTTGGTATTATTGATAACCAAAACATCACCCTTAACTAAAAAGTCCGGTAAATCATAAAAATGCTTATGCATCATTTCGCCGTTTTGCCTCGAATAAACGAGCATTCTCGAATGGTCACGCTCTGCAACAGGTGTCTGCGCTATTAATTCCTTGGGTAAATCGTAATAAAAGTCGCTCGTGCGCATTCGTAGTCGCCATTTCCGCCGCAGATTCCGCACCATTTCGCTCGTATTCCCGGAATCGCTGACCGAAGTATTATAACGGAAAGCGCCGCGCAATGCAAGTTTGTCCACGCCCGGTTGTAAAGACAGGCGGTGCATTCTATACTGAAATTGCCACTTGATGTTCCCGGAATACGGTTTTACAAACATTTGATCTTTCCGGTATTTTGATCAAACAATGCTCG
>SACC01000208.1 GCA_009928745.1 Clostridia bacterium | reverse complement strand
TTTTTAACTTATTTTGATTTGCTCTTGAAGGTTTATTTCATTATGCCCATTGCGATGCGTTCGAGCACGTAGTCGGTATCGTTAATTACGCTGCAATAGGTTTTATGGCTGCCCCGCGCCCATTCGCAGAGATAATACAGATAATCCTCGCCGCGTTCCACCGTAAAATAGCGCGGTTTCCTGTAATTGGCGAGAATTATTTTACTGCACAGCCCTTTCTTTTCAACCTCGCCGAACTCTATCACCATATAGTGAAAGTCGTTCTTGACCGTGCATAGGATGCTTGGCCAAGTCGCGCATTTTTCGTCGTCTTTGCCGGCAACCTCGCATAATTCGCCGTACGCTTTGTCTATAAAGCCCTTCAATATTCCGGGCTCATTATACCAAAGCTCGAATTCGTGCGAATTATTGAAGAATTTTTCGCATAACACGTTGTGCGCTAAGTGGTATTCTCTTTCCATAACTACTCCCTCCGCTTTTCAAGTCCGTCATTTTTTGTCTTATTTCGATACAATTCCAAAGCCTTTATGATAGCTTTTTTGAAAATCAATATCAAATCGGCGCTTATAGTTAATATGTTCATAGCGTATTTACACTATCGATTATGGGGTATTTTTTATACGTGTTTTGCATCCTCATGGCGTTGTCGACACCGCACAGTCTTGACAAAGCGAGGAAGCAATAACACAATAGGGCACGAAAACGTCAAATTTGACGTGAATTCGCTTTAGTTAAAAAAAGGGCTATTCGCCCTCTTTTGGTTATGCGGTTACTCTCATCGGTAATATTAGGTAAACGTATTCTTCCCCTTCAACCTGGGTAAATATACAGGGCGAATTGCTTGCCTTTATGTTCATCTTGATGAAGTCATCCGTCAGTACGTTAATAAAGTCCAACAGATATTGACCGTTAAAACATATTATATTGTCTTTTCCTTCGGTCTTTGTCGGTATTGATTCGTGAATATTACCCGCTTCCGAGTTGGAATCAACCGTCAGGTAGTTCTCCTTGATTTCTATTTTTACGAGCTTATTCTTGCTCATTCTGCTTATAATAGAAGCTCTTCCTACGCTGCTGCTGAACTGCTCTCTCGAAAACACCGCGGTAGTATTGAATTCCTTAAGAATAATATTCTTATAGTTGATAAAGTCACCGGACAAAAGCCGCGATATAATAACGGTATTATCCGCTTCAACCAGCATCTTGTCTTTATCGAATATAAGGGTAATATCGTTTTCCTCGTTCTCTATAAGCTTACTGATCTCAGACAAGCTGCGCGCCGGTATTACGAATTTTTCTTCCTTATTGTCAGCGCCGTTTAATTTTTTATTGCACAGCGCCAGTCTGTATCCGTCAAGCGCTACCACGGTAAGATTATCTCCGCTTACTTCGAACAAACAACCCTTGAGAATAGGTCTCGTATCCTCTGCAGCCGCTGCAAATATAGTCTTATTGATTACGTCCTTCAATTCTTTTTTGGATATTTTCAATTCGGCCTTTTTCTCTACTTCTTCAATATTAGGATATTCCGCAACGTCGCCGCACTTAATAATCCCTTTATTGTCACCGTATTCTATCAGCACTTCCTTGCCGTCCGCCGTATCTAATTTTAATTGTTCGGTCGAAAGACTTCTTATCAGTTCGGCAAAAAATTTAGCAGGAATAAGCGCTTCCCCTTCAATCTTTACGTCGGCTATAATGCTTTTTTTGATAGCGAGCTCCAAATCCGTCGCAAGCAAAGTAAGCGTATTATTGTACGCCATAAACTTTATACTCTCTAATATACTGTTGTTCTTTTTTATAGGTATAGCTTTGATAACCTTGGATACGGCGTCCGATAACGCTAATCCGTCGCAAATCACTTTCATTGGCTATCCTCCTTATTCTTTTTAAATTCTTTTATCATTAGTATTAATAACTAACGGCTGTTGAAAGGTTAATAACCGTATTTAATACCATATGTGGGTGTGTCTGCTTGTTTATATACAAAATATACGGTTATGAGTTGTGAATTAGCTGTGGATAACGTGTATATAAGCAAGAAGTTATTAACAAAGTTGTTTTTTACTTATTTATAACAAGGTTTTTAAGGTCTCCTATAATGGTTTTTATCCGGGTATCCTCGTTCGAAAGGCGCCCTATTTTGTCCCTTGCGTTGATTACCGTGGTATGGTCCCTTCCGAAGTATTCGCCGATAGTCGCAAGCGGTGTATTAGGAAGCAGCATCGTGATGACGTACATTGCGAATTGCCGTGGTTCCACAATATCTTTCGTGCGGCGTTTGCCGGTTATATCTTCCTTTTTAACGTTAAAATATGCGCAGCAGACTTCTGTAATAGAATTGATGGTAATGTTATCTCCCGCAGTTATCGCGCTGTCTCGAAGCGCTTCTTTTGCTAAATCAACGCTGTTAGCGGGTTTTTGATTAAGGGTGGAAAAAAGACTTACGGTCTTCAGCATTCCTTCGAGTATTCTTATATTCTGCTGTTCTTTTTCGGCAAGATAATATATTACGTCGCGGGAAATATTGATTTTATAAGAGAGAGCTTTTTTCTCAAGAATCGCTACTCGCGTCTCGAAGTTGGGCGGCTGAATATCAGCTATGATTCCGCTTGCAAAACGGCTTGAAAGCCGTTCGTCGAGAAAGGCAAGATTTTTAACGGGGCGGTCGGAAGAAAGTATTATCTGCTTATTGGCTGAATATAAGTCGTTGAAAATATGGAACAGCGCTTCCTGCGTTTTTTCTCCCTTTTCGAAAAATTGAACGTCGTCTATCATAAGGACGTCCTGTGAGCGGTATTTATTATTAAAATTGCGCATTACATCGGCGTTCTTACTGTGGCGTATAGAATAGATATAATCGTTAGTGAAGTTCTCCGCGGTGGTGTAAAGCACTTTCAGCGCCGGTTTGTTGACTCTAAGCGAGTTGCCGATAGCGTGCAGAATATGCGTTTTGCCAAGTCCCGGACGGCTGTGAATGAACAGCGGATTAATAATTGTGCCGGGGGTCTCCGCGACCGCCGCCGCCGCCGCCGCCGCCATCTGGTTGCTGTCACCTATTACGAAATTGTCAAAAGTATAGCTCTTTATGAACGGAATAGAGGTATCTTCCGAGCTTTCCGCTGTAAGCGCGGAGTTATCAGCGACCGAAATATAATACTTGTCCGCTTCGGATTCGAGGATTATAGAAACGTCGGTAAAAAAAGAATTGCATTCCGCCATAGCTTTTTTGATGGCGGGAATGTAAGATTTTTCCAAAACATTCTTTTGTGAGGCGCGCGGGACGACGAGTAAGAGCTTGTTTTCAATCGACGTGAGAGGCCTTAGCGGCACAAAATATATTTCGTACGCCGCCGAGGAGATATTGATTGAAAGGCGGTCCATTATATCCGCCAAAGCTAAGTCAAGATTAGTAATATACACAATTATAATATTATTT
>SACC01000207.1 GCA_009928745.1 Clostridia bacterium | reverse complement strand
ATATCAATTGTATCTTTTTCTTTATAGATAATAAACTGGTCTCCGAGAAGATTCACGGCAAAACGGCCTTCTTGTTCCACGGTAGCGGCTAATAGGCAAAAGGTGAGAAAAGCAATTTTTAGTTCATCCGCGGGCTGGAATCCTGAAAACACACTTGGGGCCTGGAGGTAATAATCTCCTTTTGACAGTATATCCTCAAACGGCTCTCTCTTATTTAGTATAATATCATCATATGGGCGCTCAAGCGGGGCCTTTGAAAACTTCGGCAGTATTACCATATATGAAATACCGCGCTCTTTTAATATCCGCGCTATGCCCTTTGTATGAAAACCGCCAGTTACCATAACAGCTAATTGCCGGCCGTCTGACTCCATCTTTGCCAGGGTATTATCAATCATAGCAGAGTCTCGCTTATGAGCGATGGCATAAAATGTCTCAACATTAGGCAGGGCCCGCGCTATGGCCTCAACCGGCTCCGACAGGTTGTCATTAATATCATATTTTGACATCAAACGCGATATGTCTTTATATATACTCGCGGGGTAAAAATCCTCTTTACGGGAATTGTAATAGTCAAGGTCGCTATTAACTATCTTGGCATCAAGCAAATCAACAATAATATCAAGCCTTCTTGACAGGTCGGCAAGAAGCCTTTCATCGTCATTAGCAAAATATTTTTCCTGGATCGCGAACACGAGCTCGTCCAGTTCCATAAAAAGATCGTCAATAATAACATCACTGTGGCGGCTGATATAATCGGTATATGAAGAAAGGTTGGGATAAAGGCCCATATCAATACCTGATGTAACAGCCAGCTGGCGAAGGTGATTGTGAAAAACCGCCGGCTCCGTCCTGCCCAGTTTAAAGGACATGCTTTCAGCCAGCAGTGTTTGCGCGTCTTCTTTTGGCAGGGTCTTTGCCAAAAGCTCTATCAGCGCCTGACGCTCCCTTTCAGCAGCTGAAAAATCCGTCCTTTCCTCAATATCCGAGGCTTCAAGTATAGCTTTAACATTAGCATAATCGTTTATATTAATCCTGCAAGAACGGGCAAGGCTTCCCAGATATTTCCAGTACTCTTTAAACGATATGGTGTCCGTTCTATATTGAAGTTTTTTTCCATCAAGCTGTTTTAAGGTTTTTGAATAGATTCTCTGCTTCAGATTAGACACGGCCTTTTTAAGTTCCATAACAGCTTTATGGACATGGCCTTTGCCGTTTAATGATTCTATGTAACTTTTAACATTGGCCCTATATAAAGAATCATTTTCCGCCCCAAACAAGTTTATAGCGGAATCCTGGCTGATTTTATAATATTCGGCGGCATTTATTTTGCCGCGCCGCATAAAATAATAGGCAATATCTTTTCTTGGCTGTTTATCAGGATGGGATTGGAATAAAGACGTGTCCACAGGGCCGAGAGCGCCTTCCAGAGACACTAATTTGAGATTGTATTCGTTTTCAAGCGTCTCCAGCAGTTTGCTTATTGATTCCTGCGCGTTAAGATTGGGATGAGTATCCTGTATATTAATTATAACCTTGCCACTACCGGTATTATGTATCTCTTTTACGATTCCATAATCATCCGGTATGCGTATCTTGGCAAGGTTAGTAAAATCCCGGGCATTGGCGTCTAAAACACGGTTGCCGTTTATGACCGACCACAGCGAAGAGCCGTTGACCGCCCAGGCTATATCCTGGGTAAAGAAACAAAGAACAACAATAATGCTTATAGATTTGAATATGAATTTTACTTTAGTTTTATTGGAAAACATAAACTGGCCTCCTGCTTTAGAGAAATTTCAAATATTAACTCTTACCGTTAATATCCGTATTGCTATTTAGATAAAATGTCAAGAGTAATAAGCTATAAGTGCGGTTGGTATTCTTCATACTTTATTTCATATATTTTAAAACTTTTTTAATTTATATAGTAAGTATAGCATAAGTCAATATTTTGTCAAGTAAAAAAAGAAAATACGCGCATTTTTTTAAGATATTAATAAAAAATCCTTTCTACGCAATGCTGCTATAAAACCGGCGCCATATATCCTGGAATATAATAAACATCCCGGGAACAATAAATAGAGTCAATATGGTAGAGCTAATAAGCCCCCCTATGACTGTTATAGCCAGAGGGCACCACAAGCTTGCCTGTTCTGTTTTATCAATAGCCATTGGGAGAAGCCCCAAAAGAGTGGTACATGTCGTCATCATTATAGGCCTTAACCTGTCTATACTGGCCTTAACAACAGCCCTCTTGGCCCTAAAACCCGATTTTACTAACCTATTAGTATAATCAATTAATATGATGGCATTATTAACTACAATGCCCCCGAGCATAATAGCTCCCATGAGAACGCTGATATTCATGGCCTGCTTAGTAGCCCATAAAGCGGCGGCCACACCTATAGCAGCCAATGGAACCGTAATCATTATAATAAAAGGCTGGGCATAGGACTCAAAAAGCCCCGCAAGCACTAAATATATTAATATTATTACTATCCATAATATACCTGGCGGCCAGACCGCCATAAATTCCTTCTGGTTTCTTATCATCCTCCAATAATTTTCGCCAAGGCTGTAATAATAATCATTAGGAAATTTTAAACCTTTAAGCGCCTGCTGTATCTTATCAGCCGCTGTGCCGAAAGTATACTTGCCGCGATTAGCGCTTATCTGTATCATGCGGTTTTTATTTTTGCGCCATATTTTGCTAGGGCCTATCCCGGGCTCAAAATCCACAACCTGTTCAAGATAAACATTATTCCCGTCAGGCGTAATCAAGCTAAGTTTTCTTAACTGGTCAAGGCTACGCCTGTCTTTTTCCTGTAATCTGGCTATTACCTCTACCTCTTTGGCATCGGCATGATACAGGGTCGCCCGCAAGCCTCTCATCTGGGCATGAATAGAATCAGCGATATCGTTAACCGTAAGACCATATATAGACGCCTTGGCGCGGTTGACTTTCAGGCTCCATTCGGGCCTGCCTTTTCTCCATCTCATTTTAAGATCCATAAGACCGGGTATCGCCTGCATTCTTGTAAGCATTGAAGAGGCGACCTCGTTAAGCGTATTATAATCATAACCAAATATATCAACTACGATTTCGTTTGTCTCCGTCTGCTCTGTTTCTTCAAAATATATAAACGCCTCGCGATATCTCCTTTCCACATCCTCAACCCTCGTCCTAAGGTCATCTACCACCTCGTTGGTTGACCGTGTCCTCTGCCCCAAAGGGGTAAGCTTAACATATATTTTGGACGACCATTTCTCTATCCTGGAAGAAAACTGTTTGATCTCCGGGACGGTTTCTAAGATTTTTTCTATCGCCGCAACCGCGCTGTCAGAGACGTTAAGCTTGGCGCCTGTGGGTAATTCTACATAGATTGTAAAATCCTGTTGATCGGCAGTCCCGATAAATTCTTTTTCAACTCCAAGTACTTCGTAGCC
>SACC01000006.1 GCA_009928745.1 Clostridia bacterium | reverse complement strand
ACCTTGCACCGCTCGCACACTCGTTTAACTGAACTACGCACCTTCATCAGAGTTCTCCTTTGGTTTGGAAAAGAACGGCTAGATTACACAAACCCACCCCCCGGTGTCCAGCGAAAAGAAAATAAAAATAAATATTTTTTTCGTGGCAGGGTCCTTCCGATTTTGCCTTGACAGGGATGGATCACTCGAATATAGTATATACATTATTTCGATGGATTGTGTCGTGCTGTCGAAAAACAAACGAACCCCCAACCGTGGAGAGCCTCCTTCATGAGCAAATTCGCCGCCAACCTTACCCACCTGTCCTGCGGGGCCGTCGTGGCCGTCGCCTTCGGGACCGCCCGGCCCGCCGGCGCCGACCCGCTGCCCGAGCCGACCATCCCCGAGGTGATGGGCGTGCAACTCAAGAACGGCCCCGACTGGACGTGCGAACGGCTGCGGAAAGCCCACGCGATGGGATTCCGCATCGTCCGGAAAGGGATGTATTGGAACGCCGTCGAGAAGGTCAAGGGCGTCTACGTCTTCTCGGACTACGACGAGCAGATGGCGTGTGCCCAGGAGCTCGGGCTCACCGTCGTCGTGACGCTCTTCGGCGGCAAGGCGAACGGGGCAAGCAGCGTAACGCACCACTACAGGCTTAACGGCGGCGATTGGCTGACTTTTACCGAAGACGCTAAGGATATTGTTGTCGATAATAATGTTTTTATAGAGTTCAAGACGGTTAACGAAGCGGAGACCTCTTCGACTGTTGTCAGCAAGACAATTAAGGTAGAGAAAGTTATCTACGAAGATAACCAAGGTTATCCTATCGAGAGATATGTAATTAATGAATATGAGCTATTCTCTAACGGCGAATCTGTCAAGACGACAGCGCTGAAAGGCGGCTATGACGATATAAATGACAGATATTATGAATTCTACGAATACCCAAGAGGCGACAGCTACATAGGTTGCGGCGTAAAAGCGGCGCAAATATTCGTGAGATGGTTCGGAATATCCTTGCCGCAGTCTATAGTTGCAGACGAATATGTCGAGACCACTAACGTTGCTTGGCTGGACTCGTGGATATTCACCACGCCTGCGCAGCTTGAGGACGGCGTGCAGGATATTCTTGACGATTCGGATTTTGATTTTGAATTATCAAGGAGAAGTCTCAATTCTACAGCAGGGGCGGTAACCTGGATTCAAAACCAGCTTGCGGCGGGATATCCCGTAATAATACTTGCTAATGACGGCGATCATTGGCAGGTAATTACCGAAGCAATTGTAAGTAGAGACAGATACGGCGATATTGAATATGCAACCTTCTTAACTCACGACAACGGCGGCAAGGAGTGGCGTACCTGGGGAGAACTGGATTATTTCTTTGAGGAAAACTGGTCGGCGGAAGTCGCGCGTTTTATCGGCTACTCCTCGTACAGAGATTGTATGATATCAGTAGATATCGGGCAATAATTAATCCGCTGTCAATATAATAAAACAACGGGCTAATCGTCGTCTATCACGAATAATAACGAGCAAAAAGGTTGTCTCTCAGAGAGACAACCTTTTTATTAGACCGCTTTGAACTGTATATTTAAATAGAAAATCAAATGTATGATGGGTATTCTGTATTATTATGTAGATAAACAATTGATACGCAACAAAACTTTGCAATTTTGCAATATTTTGTAGCGAAAGTATTGTTTTTAATTAAATTAACTTGTATAATTACTAATGTATTAATACTTTTAGTATTTAGTAGCAAGAGTTAGCGCTAGTTTTTATAAAGAAGTAAGCAATTTGTAAATTAACTAATTTGGCTATTTAAATATCAACATAAGGCGAGACGCATGAATTACAATACGATAGAAAAAATTAACAAGTGCATAAAAGAAATACGCGAGGGGAATAACGCCGCCATTACTGTGCTGCATGAGCATATGGGCTCTCACCTTTATTTTATTGCTGTCAGATATCTAAAAAACAGGATGGAAGCCGAGGACGCGGTTCAAGATTTTTGGTTAGATATTCATAAATATTGCAGTAGATGCTGGTATGTCGCCAACGGCTTTAATTATTTTACTAAAATATTTGAAAATTTGGTTAAAATGAGATTGCGCAAGCAAAAGCGCAATATTTTGCCTTTAAACATTGATGATATTGCCGAATTTGAAAAATCCACTGAAGATTTAGATTTGTTAGTAAGGCAAATAGCGTTGCGGGATACGTTTGACCGAGCAATAATTCAAATGACGGATGATGAAAAAAAAGTATTTATGTTGGTATGTTACGAGGAAAAAACAGTAAGGCAAATAGCAAAAGTATTATTTATTTCAAAATCTAATGTTCAAAGGCTCAGACAAAGGGCAATTGATATTGTCAAACAGGTTCTAATTGAAGACGGATGGGACAAAGATGAGGATTAATTGCATTATATTTTTATAAGCTTGGAGTATTATTAATGAATGCTCTGTTGAAGCATCAGTATATAGTAGGAGAAATATGGATAAAAAAAAGGTTGATAATTTAATTAACGAATACGTAGACACGCGCAAGAGAGATGCCGATAAAGATTTGGCAAAGTTTTATGCCAAGGAGGAAGTAACTCCCCATCAAGCGAAAGCGCCTAGACGCTTTAATAAGGCAATGTTGGCAGGTGTTATATGTATAATTGCTGTTTCGGTTTTTCTCGGCATATTTTTACCTATATTCTTGAATAAACCCGATACGCAAGACCCCGATATTATTGACGAGGGAGCGCGATATTACGACGACGAAGAAATAGATATGTTTGATCCTACTACAATAGAAGAATTCAATGCTGATAACAACAGCTTGGTAAAATCAGTGATATCCGAGGTCATGGAAAGCAGTTATAAGATTATAAAAATACGCGAAACCTCGGAAGTGGTCGGCTTAAAAATTGATTTGGTTATCTGGGGGGAAAGAATTGAAGAAGTCATGTTGCTGTGCTATATAGGCAAAATACGTGTCACAACAGTAAAATTCGCAATTTTAGGCTCCGAAACGACATATAACGGACAGACTGTTAAGTACAGGAGAGAAATGGAAAATGAATATGATTATTCATATTATATCGAATTTGAATCAAATGGGGTAACCTATAACATAGAGGCATCCTGCTTTGAGGAAATGGATATATCAGAATTATTAGACGAGCTTTTCGAGTAAAAAAAGATATTTTATCTAACATCAAAAGAGGTTGAGATTCGACCTCTTTTTATTTTGGGACAAAATTAATTATCAAAGCATTATATTTATAGGCGATACAATAAGGGGTAGAAGGTGCGCCTAGCTATGCGACGCTTTGCGCGCAAAGCTACGGCGCACCCGACAAAAATCACCGTCCGTCCTAGGAAAACCTAGGGCGGACGAATATTTTATGCGAATAATAAATTAAGTAAGGCAGCGTAGCCAAATTATACATAAATTAGCTTAACGCATTACGATATAAAGTGCTGATAACCCCGACTAAGCTATTAATAATGCGAGTTCAACTTAAAACTTTGCTTTCAATTACTTGCACGCCATTTTTGCGTTATGACTCTTAATTTTCAAAATGTATCAAACAAATTGACAATATATGATTTTATTAATATAATTAAATAATAAAACAAGATAAACCAAAAGCGAAAATGTAAAGATTTGTTAACCAAGAAGCGGAATATAATATTAAAGGTAAGCAACAATATACGCTTTTTGTAACCTATTATTCATTTGGATTAATGGCAACTTAAGTTCGGGATTAGCTATTAACAAAATTTTCTAAGGCTCGCGGGTTGCTAACAAATAATTAAGAGGTTATATGGGTAAAGAAGCTAATATTAAAAGAAAAAGTACCAAAACTCCGGTTGTATTGTATAGGCTATGCTTGAAGATTGCCTTTGCGGCTCTTATTATGCTCTGCGGATTGACGCTGGAAAAGGGTTTTATCGCCAAAGACAGATTGTATATGCTCTCGCTTACATTTGCCGCAATTTTTGCGGTGCTTTATCAGATAGTCTATTATTTTTATAAAATGAGCGGAGATGATATCAAGTATAACAAAAATCCCCTCAATTATCAGATCTTTTTGATGTTGAGAATTCTATCGTTTTTTGGAGGAGTTGCGCTTATAATGGCTGGCGCTAATACGGTCAATAGTATCGGCAATATTGGCATCAAACTGCTTAGCTCAATAGTTATTATTGCGGGTTTTGTGTTATGCCAATTGATATATAATAACAGTAATGTTTTTTCTCATATCTCCACGTTTTTTAGCAATGCTACGGTAGGTATAACCATATATACAACTTATTACGCATACGCGCACGGTTTTAATTACGGATTTTTCATTCTTGCAGCCGGTGCGCTTATATCCAATCTTATAGGAGAAGCTGCGTTTTATTTTTACAATAAAAACAAACACAAATATGACGATCTTGATAAAAAAACACAGCAAAATATACGCTTGATGTATCTTGCGCGCAATACCTTAGCGCTTGTTATAATGTATATTATTATTGTTATGCTAATACTCACTGACAGTCTGGAAGTTTTTGCGCAAAGCAATTTGTTCGAGTACATTACCAAGTTGCTCCCGATACTTATAAGCGCGGTAACGGTAAGCGTCTTGCTTTACAACAATTTTAAAAAATCAAGCCAAACAATAAAAATATTCGCCCCGCTCAAGGAAGAACACAACTTTGTTACAAGTTTAAAAGAGAAATATCCGAGCGGTACTCTTGTAAAGAGCCTTGACTATCTTATGGACAACATGAATGCAAAAAAGGGCTACAAAAGGTATAGCGGAGAGGATTATTATTATCATCCTTTGAACGTTGTCAAAATTCTTATGGATAGCGGCATAACTGACGAAGATACCTTGACGTCTGCGCTCCTTCATGATTGTATTGAGGATTTGCCCGGCTGCGATATGGCAAAAATCGCCGGATTGGCTAATGGTCGAGTGGCGGATATCGTCGATATGGTGTCCAAGAAAAAAGATTTGGATTACAAAGAGGAAAATAATATGCGCCAATATCTCGATAATATAAAAACTGACGCGCAAGCAACAGCGGTAAAAGTTGCAGACAGAATGCACAATATGAGCTCATTGAACAATGCAAGCGAGGAAAAACGCATAAAAAAATGGGCGGAGACAAAGAAGTTTTATTTGCCGCTTATCGAAGAGGTTAGCAAAAAGTATTCCGAATATACCAAATTGTTCGATGATGCAAAACGCTTTTTTGAAGAAGGCGGAGCGCAATACGGCGTTTAAGGGAAAAAAATAAGTTTATCTTACTGATATACATAAAGTAAAACAACGCAATTATGAAAGTAATATATGGAAAGCAAAAAACGCGAAAGCGTTTTTTTGCGTATTGCATAAATACCTTCAAACCTTTATAATGAGATATATATCATTAATAGAGGATATGTATGAAAAAAATTACAGATAAACACGGTGAACTTAAACTTTCGGTATGGAAAATCTTCGTCATGACGCTAATCGTCGCTTTTTTCGCCGTTGTGGCTAAAGTTTGGGAAAGTAATAGGCGCGCCGAATTCAAAAAAAGCGTTGCTTACAATAATTTTAGCGAAGATAAAATATCAAAGATTATGGGAGATTTTCACACGCTTGCTACCTGCAAAGACCCGTATATTGAGAATTTTTATGTAAAACATCCCGAATTTTCCTCTCTACATAAGTTGTGGGTGCTTAACTCCAGCGGATATTGGAAACAAAAATTAGAAAAGAGGATGTGCAAACTTCAAAACAAAGAGTTTATTAGAACAAAGGCAGAGAAAAAACATATATATCCTACCAGCAAAAAAATGAGTTGGTTGGATAAGATGGATTATCATATGGTTGACTATTTTGGCAATCAATGCGAAGTACGCTCGCTGGACTTTTTTCTGTGGTGGGCTAAGCAGTCCGAGCATAAGGTATTCGGCGCATTCGCCAAGCGTACATTCGACTGGTTCACCAATTATTACGCGGGGTTTTTAGTTCCGGCGGACAGCTCGCTGGGAAGAGGTGTGGAGATTATGCCTTACGAAAGCATAATGGAGCTAGTTAAGCGCGCCAAAGTCGGACAAATCTGGCCATGTTCCTGCAAATCTTTCAGACAATCGGATAGTCATATACCGCGCGGTACATGTATGCTTATCGCCGAAGTCGCCTCCCTTGACGATTCTATGACGAAGTATCCCGATACAGGTTATATGGTGGCGGACGATATTTTGAAAAAACTTAAAGAATTCGAGGATATCGGCTTGGTGCATCAGATTATGTGCGTATCCTCGCCGCAAGGCAGAAAGATGTATGTACTCTGCAACTGCGACAATAAAGCGTGCGTGCCAATGTTTATTAAAATAAGATACAATATACCGATGGTAAGGGCTTCGGGCTTTGTCTGCGAACAAACCGAGCTTGAAAAGTGCGTAAAATGCGGAAAATGCGCAACAAGATGCTACTTCGGCGCAATAAGTTTTGCCGACGGGTTGCCGATACTTGACGAAAGCAAATGCTTAGGCTGCGGGCTGTGTGTAACAACGTGTCCGGCAAAAATACGCAAGATGAGACGAAAAGCAACCGAGCCTTTCCACGAATACACGCAAGAGCAGATTAAAAAACATCCTGAAACAACTATAAAATCATAGAGGTGAGTATGAATGGCGGCAACGGATATTTTGGCAAATGGATAGAAGGATTGTCAGGCTCTGCAGCATATCTATATGAAATCAACCAGATTAACGATACAAAAGCGCTTACCATGACTAATAAGGCATGGAACGACAGGCGCAACCACAGTTTTTGCTTTGGCAATGACCGCATTGTCGCGCTTTGTTCTAATTTTGGATATATCCAGCTGCGACACGATGAAAGATGTCCAAAGTTTTTGAATGATTACAATCCCGAGAAGCTCCAATATGGCGGCGGATTCGGCTACTTGAAGGGCAAGAAGCTATTGCGCACCTATTACGACGGACAAGAAATGCGCCGCGAATACGGCGCGGGCTATATGCGTAAGATAACAAAAAACGACGAAGCGGAAGTCGAGGAGATAATGTTCGCGCCCTACGGCGACGACCCTGTAATGCTCAAAAAAGTTGTAATAAAAAATATCACTGACAAACCCGTTGAGTTTGAATGGTATGACTATATGGCGGCTCATAACTATCAATTCACTTTTACACACTATTGCTCGGCGCAGCTCACCTTCAACACAGCCAATGTATCAAGATGCCGTCGCCGACTGGAAAAGGATTATACAAAGACCATATTAAAAAACGAATACGGCTTTAACCTTAGCCGAAAGTATAAGCCGTCACTGTCTCTTGCCCGTATCGGTCAAAGCGCAGCGGAAGGCTTATTCAGAAAGTTTTCGGCAAGATTCTTTGCAGTCAAAAACAATTCGGGGGTTGACCGCGAGCCTTATGACAACGCTTATTATTGTCTTAACGATACTGTATCGACACTTACTGACGCGCCCTCGTTTTTTGGTTCGGGTGGGGTGAATTTTCCCGACTATTTTAAGAATGGCAATACGAAATGCGGCAAGTCTGTCGATATGTTTTTACTAAAAAACTGTTTCACACTTAAACCGAACGAAGAAAAGACGCTTACCTTTGCCTTTGTTTATTCACGCGAAAATAGCGCGCTTGCAAAGCTAATTAAAGACTATAAGAGCAAAAATATTGACGATTTGCTTAATCATACCATTCAAAAATGGAAAACGGACAGAATATCTATTACTATATCTGGCGAGGAATGGATTGACAGAGAATTTATGTGGCATAACGCATATCTACGCGGAAGTATGACATATTCGGATTATTTTGAAGCGCATATATTGTCACAGGGCGGTCATTATCAATATCTTATGGGGTTGCAAGGCGCTCCACGCGACCAGTTGCAGCACGCGTTGCCGTTCATATACTCCGAGCCGTATATTGCAAGAGAACACATCCTGTTTTCCTTGCGCGAGATGTCAGACAAAGGCGAGTTGCCTTACGCAACTCACGGTTACGGTATGATGTTCGCAGCTGTTATGGTTCCTTCTGATCTTCAGCTTATGCTGTTGAATTTTGTTGCAGAATATGTGCTTGCTACACGCGACTACGCCTTTCTTGACACAAAGTATACCAGCAAAAAGGACGGCGGCAAGACGGAGCGCACGGTGCTTGAAGGCGTTATGCTTGCCTACAAATATATACAAGAGGAAATAGGCAAAGGCGAGCATGGTCTGGTAAGAATGAGGACGGGCGACTGGAACGACCAGGCGGTGTACGGGAGAGTGCCAATTACCAAGACAAAGTACGCTCAAAAGCACAGCGAGTCAATGCTTAATTCGGCTATTGCAATATACTCTTTCCGTATATTTGGAGAAATGCTCAAAGCAATCGGCAAGGTAGACGAGGCTGTCAACTCTATTCAGTGGTCGGACGATATCAAGGCAGCGGTTGCAAAACAATGGAACGGCAAGTGGTTCAAGCGCGCTTTTATGGGAGAGAAACTCGGATGGCTGGGAGACGATCTTTTGTGGCTAGAGCCTCAACCTTGGGCATTAATCGGCGAAGCGTTAAGCGGTGATGACGCGCAGACACTTGCAGATAATATCCGAACAATGCTTAATAATCCTAACGGCGCCTCGTTGATAAGCTACGATAAGGACAAAACCGAGAACAGCAAGGGGCTCGACGTAGGCACGCTGGAGAACGGCGGCATATGGCCGGCAATTAACGGCTATCTCGTATGGGCGCTGTCAAAAATCAATGGCAAGTACGCTTACGAAGAATGGTTGAAGAATTCCCGCTATGCGCAGGCGGAAGCTTATCCCGAGATTTGGTACGGAATATGGAGCGGTCCAGATTCGGTCAACGCGTCATACGCAAAATACCCCGGACGCACACAAAACAGCAAAAATCCATATACCGGCAAACGGGAAAAGCTGTTCAAGCTGACAGTCGGTATGGACTGGGAAGACTTCCCTGTATTAAATCTTCATGCGCATACCTGGCAGCAGTATACGATATTTAAGCTACTGGGGGTAGAATTCACGGCTGACGAGCTTATTATCGCGCCGACAATACCTAAAGATAGCTACGAAGTTGCCTCAAGATTGCTTTGTGTCAAGCGCGACGGGCAGCGGTTTGATATACAGTACAAACCGCTCAGCGCGAACAAACTGAAACTAATATTTTGTTATAAAGACAAGCCTTCAACGGTTGTATGTAATGGCAAAGCAATTGAGTTCGATTCGCATTCGGACAAAACAATAATAGAATTGCCGGCAGATAAATTGATAAGCATCAGTATTACCTATTCAGATAATAAGGTGACAGATTAATATGAAAAATAAAGTGTTAAATATAATTATATTGTTAATGTTGATGTGCTGTATGTGTTCAATACTAAGCGGATGTTTTATTTTTGATAACGGTACAAAAATTAAGAACTTAAAATACGGTCCCCATGAACGCAATGTATTGGACATATATCTTCCCAAGTCGCCTGACAGGGCGGAAGCAAGCGTTCCAGTTTTCTTGCTTATTCACGGCGGAGGCTGGGCGGCGGGAGACAAGGGGGATTATAAGGATTTTGCCAAGACGCTCAACAAACACGGCTATGCGGCGGTGTCTATGAATTACCGTTTTGTTGATGCAAATACCACTTATCTTGATATGCTCGACGATATAGCTGCGGCAATACGCTATATTAAGGATAACGGCGATATATACAAAATCAATACTGACAACATTGCTCTGATGGGCGGCTCGGCTGGCGCGCATCTTGCCTTACTCTATAGCTACAAATGTTATGAAACCAGTCCGATTAATATCGCTTTTGTGCTTAGTATGGTAGGACCGACAGACTTCACAGACTCGAGTTACTACGCGGATAGTATGGAATATAAAGACTTTTGGTTTAATATTCTTAGCGGACTGATAGGCGAAAGCATAACTTCAACCACCTATCTTGACCAGCCTGCAGCGCTACTTGACGCTTCGCCCATATCACATGTTATAGAGGGCGTGCCGCCTACCATACTTGCCTATGGAGCGCTTGACAATCTGGTACCCTATAGTAATGCAGAAAGGTTATATGCGGCGCTTCAATCTCACAATATCCCTTCCAATTTAATAACTTACAGCAATTCTGGTCACGGACTGGAAAGTGACAAAGACAAGGCAGAAGAACTCACACAACAGATATTGCAAGCAGCTTCCGCGTACTTTAATTAGTAATAATTGTTGCGTAAATATACTTACAATAAAATTGTATAATTATATTTTAAATTTTGTAATAACAAACTTAGGACCGAGTTTTGCGCTAAGCAGCTTTCTTAATTCGAGAGGATCTCCCGTGGTAAGACACCGTTTAGGCAAGGTAAACGCTGTGACAACAGTATTATATAGAATAAAATAATTACGCGTCTCATACGCGGCGAAAATATAGCTCCATTTTGCTTCCACGATTGAAGTCAAATCTTTAGATTCACTTTTGTCATATACGATTTCCTCATCTAAGCGAAAATACATCTTGCCGCCGATATTTGATCCGGGTTTTTTGTAAACTGATTTAATAGCAATAATCATTATAATATAAAAGATAATAAGAAAAACATACGAACCTGCTAGCAACCCCGCATAAGCAAATTTATCCATTTCTAATAATAATAATAAAATTAAATTAAACATGCCGAACATTAGCAAAAATATCGGATTAATCTTTTTAAAGAAATGAAACTTATTCAAGGCGATAATTATATCTTTATCAATTATAATATTAAACTCAAACATGCAAAAACTCTCCTTACCATCAATTAATACATATTTTACCATTTTTGTTCATATTGCGCAATATGGATTAATCAAATTGTAGAAATAATTGGGGGGGGGGGTAGAATACTTTTTTGCTCCATTTTTAATATTTCTGCAAAACAAAGTTGTAATTTTTGGTAAGGTATTGCCATTACGGGTAGCTATAATATATAATAGGTATATAACTTTAACTGGCACTTGATGGGCATATTAGGAAAATAATTAAATTAATTATTTAGAGGGGAGATTATGTTTAATAAAGCGTTCAAAAGTATATTGGTAATAGCAATAATCATTATGTCATTAATCGTTGCGGCAGCTTGCATAGATACAGGAACGGAGACGACGACCTATACGGTTACTTTCAACAGTAACGGAGGCACTGATGTTGAGTCGATTACAATTGCCGAAGGAACAATACCCGTCATTCCTTCCGAACCTACTAAGGAAGGCTATACCTTCGACGGCTGGTTTTTGGATAACGGAACATTTTTGCAGCCTGCGGAATCTATCTTGGAAGAAAACATAGCATCGAATATTAAAGTATATGCGCTGTGGGCAACCAATCAATACTCAATTACCTTCCATTCTAATGAAGGAAGTCCGGTTACAACAATAATGCAGGATTTTGACTCTGTGGTGGTTGCTCCAATTAATCCTACGAGAACAGCGTATACCTTTGTGGGCTGGTATACCGAAAACGATTTAATCAATTTATATGTATTCGATAAGATTGGGTCTGCAAATATAAATCTGTATGCCGATTGGCTTTATACACCGTTAGATAATACATTAGAGATTTCCATTAATGATACACCGTACGGCTCAGCGCCTGACTTTTCAGTAGACGCTAATACCAGTAACGGGGCTTTGACATATCTTTATAAGGCATTGGGAAGCGATGAAAGTTCATACTCTTCAGTATTGCCTACGAGTATAGGTAGCTATACCGCTAAGGTTACAAGCGCTGCCACGGATGTTTATAAATCAGCAACAATGACGGTTGACTTTGATATAGTTAAGGCGCCGGCAACAATAGGCATTGCCTCAGTTATAACAACCTTTACATACACCGGTGATGCATATTTTATAACCGGCGTAACCGGCTCCGGAGCAGTAAGCTATGAGAATAACAGCTTTACTGATGCAGGAGAGCATACAGTAACCGTAAACGTTGCGGAAAGCGCTAATAATATGGCTGGGAGCATACCGATAGTAGTTACTGTAGAAAAAGCGGCAGGAAGCGTAGATACATCATTAGTCATAACAACTTTTACATATAGCGGAATGGCGCAGAGCATATCGGGAGCAACCGGAAGCGGGGAAATAAGCTATGTCAATAACAGCTTCAATCACTCAGGCAATTACACTGTAACAGTTATTGCAGCAGAAAGTGCTAACTATTTGGCAGCCAGCGTAACGGTAGATGTCATTGTAGATAAGGCGACTTATAATATGAGTACTGCTGTCTGGAATTATACATCAGCATTTACTTACAATGGCGACGCTAAAAGCGTTGAAATCATAGGTTATTTACCTTATGGCATTACAGTTAACAGCTATATAAATAATAGCAAAACGAATGTAGGAAGCTATACGGCGAGTGTAGTGTTTGACTATAATACAGATGATTTTTATGAGCCAACGTTTGCTTCGCTTGATTGGACGATAAATAAGGCAACCCATGATATGAGCGCTATCGCATTTAATGATATTACTTATAAATATGACGGTGAAGAAAAAAGCCTGGTTATTAACGGACAGTTGCCGACGGGAGTTGAGGTTTCGTATAGCGAAAATACATTGACAGAAGTAGGCAGTATTGCTGTGACAGCAGATTTTACATACGATACCGACAATTTTAATGAAATACCAAGTATGACCGCAACCCTTACAATTGATAACAAATTGACTTACGATATGAGCGGTGTAAGCTGGGATTATATCGAAGCGCTTAGATATAACGGATCATCGCAAAGTGTGTTGATAATGAATCTGCCTGCAGGTGTTACAGTAGCAAGTTATATTAATAATGTCAAAACTAATGCAGGAACGTATACTGCTAATGTAATATTTAATTACAATACAGAGCTTTATTACGAGCCCGTTATACCTGACTTTGTCTGGATAATAGAGAAGAATCACGGAGCAATAATAATAACAGCCAGTGATATTTTATTCGGACAAAGTATTAACATATCACTTAATGCTAATATTAGCGGGGGCGCTATCACGTATGAATATAAAGAACTGGGCGCAGATGACAGCGCTTACTCCTCTGTTGCCCCTACCGCAATAGGAAGCTATACGGTAAGAGCAACCAGCGCAGCCACCGCCAACTACACCGAATCATCCTATACCGATGATTTTAGTATATCCTGATACTTAATAGGTATTAAAGAGAGGAATAAGTAGAAACAACAAATAATATTTTACTGTAACAAAATTGACACTTCATGCGAGGTGTCAATTTTGTTTGATTTGCTTATAATTTTATAATTCGATCATTAATTAGATATTATATTTAAATTAATTCAGTATTGACTATATATAAAAATAATGATAATATAAAACTATAAATACTCTAGGAGTTTTCCAAGTTTATGATAGAAAATGAAATGTTGATGAGAAAAGCTATTGAAATATTTAGACTGCATGGAACAAGGTTTACCATGGATGAAATATCTGAAAGCCTTGGCATAAGTAAAAGAACCTTGTACGATTTAGTTACATCCAAAGAAAACTTAATTAAAATGGCTATTAATTACTATTTTGACAGCATTAATAAAATTCAAGCTGGTATTTATCATGATTCAAGTCTTGATATAATACAAAAACTGAAGCTTATTCTTACTTCATTACCTAAGACGGCTTCAGTCGAATATTCCAAGTTAACAGATATCAAGAAAAATTATAGCCATCTTTTCAACGACATAGACTTAAGACTTACAAATGGCTGGGAATTAACATATAGTTTAATCGACGAAGCGGTGAAGGAAGGAATTCTAATTAAATTTGACAAAGAATTGTTCAAAAGGATATATGTCTCGGCAATAGAGAATGTAATTATAAATTACAATATTGAGCTTAAGACATATAAAGAGGTGCTGGAAGAAATAGTTGATATATTACTTAATGGGATAAAGGCGCGTTGTTAAAATGGAAATTGTGCACATTTTTTTGATAATTTTTTCAGTAGTCTTGGGGATAATATTATTTATTTCCTTTAATTTTGCCAGATTTCTTGTACTGCCGATAAGGGTAAGACCCGGTTGGGTAATTAAGGCAGAAGAACGCAAAGGATTAATTTCAATCAAGTGGTATAATGAATTAGTAAAAGAAGAAATTTGTATTCGCTCCGAATTCGGTTATAAACTCTTTGGTGAATTAGTAATAAATGACACGCCGTCAGACAAATTTGTTGTCATAGTTCACGGATATCGATTCAATTATATAGGTAGCTTAAAATACGGGAAAATGTTTCTGGATCTTGGATATAATGTCTTATGGTATGATAACTGCAATTGCGGAAAGAGCAAGGGCAAAATTGTAACAATGGGAAAAAGAGAATCCAAAGATCTAGCAAAGATAATCGAATATTTAAGGTCAAGATTTAATAACAGTAAAATCGGCATTCACGGTGAGTCTATGGGCGCTACTTTATCAATGATGTACGGCGCTACAGATTCTAATCTAAGTTTTATAATAGAAGATTGCGGTTACTCAGACTTAAAGCAAGAATTGACTCACCAATTGAAAAAGCTAAAAATTCCAGTTATAATCATTCTTCCTATTGCAAGATTATTCATTTATTTAATTTGCAGGTTAAAGCTCAATGAGGTTAGTCCGATTACGCTATTAAAGCAGGATAATGCTTTAGCAAAGATTCCTATGCTATTTATTCATGGAGCAGAAGATAATTTTACGCCTACATCCATGTGTTATGATCTTTTTGATGCAAAAAGAGGTGAAAAATATATATGCATTTGCGATAAAGCAAATCATGCCGAAAGTTTTTTATTAGATCGGCTAAAATATATCAATACAGTAAAAGCATTTTTATATAATACTAATTTTAAGGAAGAAACAAATGAATAATTATGTTGAAAAAGTACCTAACAAGGTTAAATGGTGGATAAGTATCGCAGACTCAAGCTGTTCAGTACTTGGAACAATAGTACTTGGCGGAGCTTTTACATATTATTTTACACAGTGGCGCGGAATGAAAGCAGATTTAGTGGCTATTGTATGGATAATTTTCGCAATCTGGAATGCGGTCAATGATCCTATTTACGGATATATCTCAGATAGGACCAAGTCAAAACTTGGGCGAAGGATACCATACATTAGGTATGGCGGAATTCTGTACGGTATAATATATGCATTGTGTTTTATAAACTGGCCCGGTAGCGGATCAAATCAAGGACTTATGTTTGTTCAAATGCTTGTATTATTATTTCTTTTTGATACTTTGTATACTGCGGTAGCGTCGGCGCTATTTGTTATGCCTTATGAAGTCGCAATAACCAATAAGGCAAGAGGTAGTATTATATTAATCAAGTCAATTTTATCATTTGTGCCGCTTGCAGTCGGCGCAGTGGTTATCCCTATGATTCAACCAGGTATAGGAGAGGATGGAAAGCTTTATCAAATATTTAATGTAGGATTAGGTCTGTTTTTAGGTTTGATAATATTTATTAGCACATATTTTTATAAAGAAAAGCATGTATTATCTGAGGAGCCGCAACCCAACTTTTTAAAATCGATTTTTGAATGTCTTAAAAACAAGCAATTTATCATTTATGAGATATTAAGCTTTACGGTAATATTAGTTAATGGCGGACTTATGTTGGGTCTATATTATTATCTCGATGAATTTGAAATGGTTAATAAACTGGGTTTATATATTGGAATCGGGCTAGGTGTAGTGGTAGGATTAATAACCATACCGCCAATGGTAAAAAAATTCAATGTAAGAAATGTTTTAATAGTATTATGTCTTATAATGTCTGTAGTTAGTTCTGTGATGATTGTAGGAGGAAGTATTAGCGTAATAGCAGCAATTTGTTTCTTTATGGTAGGCTTAGGATTTGCGGGGTTAATGTATACCATTCCTATTATTAACGGCGAAGTAATAGACTATGACGAAGTCAAAGTGGGACAGAGAAGAGAAGGTATCTATGCTGGTGTCAACAGCTTGATAACAAAACCCGCGCAGTCACTTGCGCAATCAGCTTTTTTGTTCATTGCCGTCAGAATGGGATATATTGAGAATCTGGCAAAAGGAGCGCAGGATTCTTCAGGCGAAAAAGCCATCTTGTTGGGATGGATGCTGTTACCCGCAATAAGCATGTTCGTTTGCTTTTGCGTGCTGTTCCTTTTCAAACTGCATGGACCCGAATGGGAGAAGGTCAAAGAAGGATTAGCCATCAAGCACAACGAAAAATCTATAAGCAAGAGTGAGTTTTAGGAAAGCAGTTAATAAATAAAAAGGAGTACAAATATGAAAAAGTCCGTAAAAATATATTCAGCAATGATTCTCATAATATTAATTGTTTCTTTTCTATATTCTTGTGTTGATAAAAGCTCATATGAATATAAAAGCAAAGAAATTGCTGAACAAATGAAAAGTGATTTAGAGCTACATGACATGGCGGACTTTTTTGTAGATTTTTCCATCAAACGAAGAACTTTGGCTGAGAAAAACAAATTATGGTTAGAATATGGACTTCATGAAATAGCTATTGAATATGTAGCGTTGCTTGCGCCGTATTATTTTACTTATTTGCCTGTACAGAATAGATGGAAGCAATGGCAAGCGAATCAGCAATTTGCACGTTGGAATATTACCACATTTGATGGACTTAATCTAATAGCGGATGTAGCGCTTCAGCCTGACGGCTCTAACAAATGGGCTATTTTTGCCCACGGATATACTTCAGAAAAGAGTGAAACAATCAAATCCGCATATGAATTTTATAGTAACGGATATAATACAGTATCACTAGACCTCAGGGCGCATGGAGAAAGCGAAGGCGAGTGGATAACGATGGGCTGGCTTGACCGACTGGATATTATTCAATGGATTAATAGAGTAATAGCGTATGATCCTATTGCAGAGATAGTTTTGCACGGAGTATCAATGGGATCAAGCGCCGTAATGATGGTATCAGGCGAAGCATTACCATTGAATGTAAAAGCCATTATTTCAGAGAGTGGATATACATCTGCTTGGGACGAATTCGAATATATTTTAGACAGATTTTTTCAGCTCCCTTCCGATCCGTACATGTATGCCTGCGATATAATAGCTAAAGAAAATGCCGGATTCACATTTCATGAAGCATCGGCGGTGAAACAAGTTGCAAAATCTAATACCCCCATACTTTTTATTCATGGCGATACTGATTCTTTTGTTTTATCAAAATTTGTGTACGAAGTATATGAAGCTGCAAATTGCGTGAAAGACATTCTTGTAGTAGAAGGGGCAGGACACGGCATGTCGCAGAC
>SACC01000206.1 GCA_009928745.1 Clostridia bacterium | reverse complement strand
TGGAAAGGACAAGTCATCGGACGCAGCGCAAGCACTTCGTCATCCTTGCCTTCTTCGCCTAGCACAAACATCTTATCCCTGTAATGATTCCAGTGACCGGAGATTTTGTATAAATCACTTTTTGCCATAAAAGGAGTTTTGGTCAACATAAAGCCTCTTCTCTCCTCCTCATCTTCCACGAATCTTTGTAATATCTGTATAATTTTTGCGCCTTTTGGCATTAACAACGGCAATCCTTGCCCGATTACATCACTCGTCATAAATATTCCGAGCTCTCTGCCGAGCTTATTATGGTCACGCTTCTTTGCCTCTTCCAACGCGATTAAATAATCCTCAAGCGCGGTTTTGCTGTCAAAGGCGATACCGTATATTCTTGTAAGCATTTTGTTATTAACGTTGCCTCTCCAGTACGCGCCTGCAAGACTCGTCAGCTTGAAAGCCTTGATAAGTCTTGTACTTTTAAGGTGAGGACCTGCGCATAAATCTACAAAATCACCCTGCTGATAGAAAGATATCTCCACATCCTGCGGCAAATCGTTGATAAGCTCAACCTTATATATTTCGTCATATTTTGTCATTGCCTCTAAGGCTTTTTTCCTAGATATAACCTGTCTTTCTATAGGAAGGTTTGCTTTGATTATTCTTTTCATTTCGGCTTCAATTCGCGCCAAATCATCAACCGTAGGTGGAGTTTTAAAATCAAAATCGTAATAAAAACCGTTTTCAATCGATGGACCGATAGCAAGCTTTGCGGTGGGATATACAGCCTTGACAGCCTGCGCTAAAATATGCGCCGCAGTATGGTTATAGACTTTTTTGCCCTCTTCATCATTAAAAGTAATTATCTGAACATCCGAATCTTCATTGACTGAATATGCCAAATCTACGAGTTTACCGTTGACCTTACCGCACACTGCTGCTCTTTTTAAGCCTTCGCTAATGCTTTCTGCAATCTCTTCGATTGTTTTGGGCGATTCGAATTCTCTTGCTTCACCTTTCAAATTTACTATCATAACTGACTCCTTATCAATTCCCCGTTTTGCGAGAAATTTTCTTATGTCCTTAAAAAGAAAAAAGTGCTGTTAAGGACGAGTTAACCCCGCGGTTCCACCTTAATTGCACTTAGCCTCTCAATCAATCCACACTAACAGGTGGTACGCCTTAACTCGTAATACGCCCATTCCAGCTATCGGGCGCTCTCTGTGATTACTACCGCTAAAGCACATATCCTGTGTCAATCGTGCGTCGCTTTCGCGTTTTATTTAATTTGGTGCCGGAGGTCGGACTCGAACCGACACGGAGTTGCCTCCGAGGGATTTTAAGTCCCTTGCGTCTGCCATTCCGCCACTTCGGCATAAATTTGGAGGCACCACCCAGATTTGAACTGGGGAATAGAGGTTTTGCAGACCTCTGCCTTACCGCTTGGCTATGGTGCCCTATTTAGTTGCGTTCGCAAACTGCGAACGCGTCCTTGTCCTCTCTGCAAAAACGTCTTTTGGGCTCAATCCCGTCAGTCAGAACCCTTGCGTAATAATACGCGTCGGAACCTGCTTGCCGATATTTATCTCCAAAATCCTGTTTTTTCGAGAGCTGACGCTTTCTAAATAAGTTATTATTTCAATAACTAACTTGAAATGTCGTATGGAAGTGAGCAATCGTATGCTTACCGCGCTGTTTTGGCAATATTGCCAACTTTTACGAGGACTTTCGAAGCTAACCTTATTGCTCCAAAGGTGAGCTTTTTACCATACGATAGCTATTGCCAAATAGATGTCGTATGGAAGTGAGCAATCGTATGCTTACCGCGCTGTTTTGGCATATTTGCCAAAACGAGCTTAACATACTGATTGCGAACTTGGAGCGGGAGACGGGATTCGGACCCGCGACATTCGCCTTGGCAAGGCGACGCTCTACCACTGAGCCACTCCCGCATATGCATAATCTATGCGCTTGCTTCAAAATAGGTGCCTTATTAATATATCAAATTACCTCTTTTTTTGCAAGAGTTTTTATATAATTTTTCTATATTAATTTTTCCTTTTGTTATCAATATTGTGGTAATTATAGAGATTAATTGTATTATATATCGGTTTTGTGATTAATTTGTTTTTATTCAAGGGCAATAACGTAATAATAATGCGGCTGACCGCCCATATAAGCTGCAACCTCAAGATCGGGATATATCTCGTTAATTTTTGCAACAACTGCGTTACAATCCTCTTCGGTTACATCTGAGCCGTAGTATAAAGTAAGCATTTCCTTGCCCTCTTCCTTCAGCTTGCCGATAAGGTCAATTAGCGTTTCATCAACCGCTTCGCCTTTTGTGAGTATCTTGCTGTCTGACAAGCCGATCTTGTCGCCTTCCTTTAGCTTTAGCCCGTCAATAGTTGTCGAACGCACCGCCGTTGTAACATAGCCCGCAATAAGACTGGAAAAACCCTCTCGCATATTGGCGATGTTCTCTTCAATCGCAGCTTCTGGATCGAATCTAATCGATGCTGCTATACCTGCTGCTACGTTCTTTGTATGCAACACAATACAATTCTTCTCTGTAAGTTCTTTTGCCTGCTCTGCGGCAAGTATTATATTCTTATTGTTAGGAAGGATTATTATATGTTGCGCGTTCACTTTTTTGATTGCCTGTAATATATCGTCTACGCTCGGATTCATTGTCTGTCCGCCCTCAATAATATAATCTACGGACAATTCTTTAAACATTGCTGCAAACCCGCTGCCTGCGCATACGCTGACTATACCTATAGGCTTCCTTTCCGCGTCCAGTTTTGCTCTCATCAGTCTGTTTTGCTCCAGCATATTTTCAATCTTAACAGCGCCTAATTCGCCCATCTCAAGACCGTATTGCAACGCTTTGCCGGGAACATTCGTGTGCACATGGACTTTTACCATCTGCAAGTCGCCGATGACTACAAGACTGTCGCCTACTGTAGATAATTTGTCCCTTAGTTTATCAATATCGGCAGTTGTCGCGCGGTCATTAAGGTTAATAACAAAATATTCGGTACAGTACGCGTATTCTATATCTTCAAGGCTTTCAATATCCCCTTCAAAGGCGATTTCTTGTTCCACTGGTTGAATACTGACAATTATCTCTTCATTATTCAATACCTTAAGGAAGCCTCTGATTATGCACATCAGCCCCATTCCGCCGGCATCTACTACGCCAGCTTTTTTGAGTACAGGAAGCTTATCGGGAGTGCGCGCTAAAATATCCTCTCCAACAGTAATCAAACTAACCAAGAATTTATCAAAGCTGTTTCTGTTGGTGGCGAACGAGCCTGATTCTTCGGCAATAACGCGAATGACTGTTAATATTGTGCCTTCCTTGGGTTTTGTCACTGCCGAATAAGCCACTTTAGCAGCCTGTATAAGCGCAGCCGCAAAATCCTTTGTCTGTATCTCATTTTTATCCGCTACATAATCGCAAAAACCCTTAAAAATCTGGGATAGTATAA
>SACC01000205.1 GCA_009928745.1 Clostridia bacterium | reverse complement strand
GTGCACGGTAGCGCTACACAATTAATACATCAATTTTGTATCGGTGCCATTATGGCATATTTGTTCATAATAACGCGTACCTTCTGGGCGCCCGCTATTTTTCATTTTACCAATAATTTGCTGGCAATATCGATAGATTTTGTGGGATATCGATCGGATGTAATTAACAGAGCCACGGCGTTCTTAGAGTTGGAGAACGCGCAATCGGTTATCGCTGCAATAGCGACAATTGTTATTGGCGTAATACTGCTTATTATTGCCTTGCGGTTATTTACTAAGATAACTATAAACAGAAAGGAAAAGACGGAGGCAAGAGCGTTCGCCGAAGTTGCAGAGGAGATAAAGATAAATTATCCTGCAACGCTAAATGAAGGCAAAAATATTTTAACGGGCGCTATTTCCCGTATGAATATTGTGTTGATATACTGTGACAGAGAAAACGGGGCAATAATTGAAGCGCCTGTTCCAAAAGAAAAATTATCCATAGGGTTTTGGGGCGCGTTAGGATTAGTTGCTTTAATATGGATAAGCAATTTGGCTTTGGGGTAAAAGATGAGTAAAAGATTAAGATTGACATTCGCGTATTTTTGTTCGATGCTTGCTTTGACGGTATTAAATATACTGTTTAGCACTATTCCTAACACATTATCTGACAATTCAACCACAATATTGTATACTTTATTGAGTCAGATTGTATGTATGGGCGCAATACCTTTTGCCATAGCGTTTTTGGTAAAGCCTTCGGCGGAGGGCGCAACAAATAGCGAGCGGCTTAATTCAATGCGTAAAGATTTCTATTATAAACGTCCATTTAATCCAAAGGTTTGGCTTGTAGTAATACCTATCGCCATTTTGTTTTATTTCTTTACAATGTTGGTCTCCAGACTGTTTTTCCTTATCATTATAATAAGCGGATATACTCCGGTTGCCGGAGTCGGAACAATGTATCAGGGACCGTTGAATCTTGTTATGTGGATTGCAGTAGGCGCGCTGTTGCCTGCAGTATTCGAAGAGTTCACTCATCGCGGACTTTTGATTGACGCAATATCAGACCGCGGCAACGAAGTGGAAATTATACTTCTGTCCGGACTTTTATTCGGTACGATGCACGGCAATATAATCCAGTTTTTTTATGCCTTTATCGGGGGATGTATTATGGCGTATCTCGTTGTGAAAACGGGCAGTATATTCCCAGCAATTCTGTTACACTTTACTAATAACGCAATGGATCACCTTATCAGCTATTCTTCACAAACCGGCGGTATTCTCGGCACAATTATGGATAAGTTTTACGATATGCTGTCTAATCCGTTTACCTTGCTGCTTGCGGCGGGAATACTGTTCGCGAATGCGATTTTAGTATTCTATCTGCTGACGCTGGTGCCCAAAATTTGCAAAAGGGAACCGGGAATCAGAGAAAAATCATATTTTGGAGGAAAAATTATGCTTGATACCTACAGAATAGACGGAAAACCCACGCTAAAAGATAATATGATGATTTATGCGGCATTTACAATGTGTATGTTGCAGACTATATTCACCTATATTTGGGGAAGTTTGAGATGAAAATCAATGTCGTTGCGGTAGGTAAACTCAAAGAGGATTACTTTCGTCTTGCAGTTGCTGAATATTCAAAGCGGATTAACAGATTTGCTAAACTAACAATATTCGAAACTCTTGAGAGCAAAAATCTTCAACGGAGCGAAGGAGCGATTAAGGCGGCAAAAGAGGAAGAATGCGTAGAAATACTCAGTTATGCCAAGGGGCGGATTATCGCGCTTGATTCTAGAGGCAGCGAGGTTACAAGCGAGGAATTTTCGGATATTATCAAAAGCAGTCAAGACATCGGTCAAGAGCTTACGTTTATCATCGGCGGCTCGGACGGGTTATCTGAAAAATTATTAAAAACAGCTGATAAAGCTATAAGTTTTGGTAAAGTAACTTATCCGCATCAATTAATGCGCGTTATACTCTTAGAGCAAATATACAGAGGTTTTACTATTATTGCCAATATGCCTTACCACAAATAAGTCATATAATTTAGGAATATTTATATTAATTCTCAATTTTGCGAATAATAAATTACAAGAATAGTTGTTTAATCGGCACAAAACCTTTTTAAGCGCAAATATAATTATGTATGTTCGGATATTTAGAGCTATTGAAAAAATTAGACACACTTGACAAGAATATAAGTATTGAAACTATCGGCAAAAGCGAATTCGGCAGAGATATTTTTTCCTTGCGGCGCGGTATGGGCGGCGGCGCATTGATACACGGAGGAATTCACGCAAGAGAGCATATAACCTCCTTGCTGGTTTTTGAGTTGGCGGTAAAATATATGGGTGAAAATATAACTTTTGTCCCCCTTGCCAATCCTGACGGCGCCGAGCTTTGCATAAGGGGTATTGAAACCGCCGATAAGAATTATAGGGAGTTTTTACTTGATATAAACGCAAATGAAAGACGAAACAAATATGATTTTGCCTTGTGGAAAGCTAACGGCAGGGCGGTTGATCTCAATGTGAATTTTGATGCGGGCTGGGGCAACGGCGCAAGCAATGTGCGCGCGCCATCTAGCGGCAACTTTATAGGGGAACACCCATTTTCGGAGAAGGAGACCAGAGCATTAAGAGATTTAACATTAAGGAATAATTATACGCTAACCATTAGTTATCATTCGAAAGGCGAGGTTATTTATTGGGGGTATGGCGATAATTATGAGGGAGAAAGGGTCGCTATACAATTTGCTGAGTTGACACACTACAGTCTTGAGAGGAGCAACGGCAGCGACGGCGGTTATAAGGATTGGTTCAGCCTGTTTTGCGGCAGACTGGGGATAACTATAGAAGTAGGACGCGATATTTATCCTCATCCCTTTCCATATTCGCAATTCCGTGATATAATGAACAAAAATAAGCGCGTTACCGAGCTTGTAGATAAGGTTGTTGAGAATGGATATTAGATTTATGGAACTTGCAATAGAGAAGGCAAAGGAAGGAGCAATAAGAGACGAAGTGCCTGTCGGAGCAGTAATAGTTAAGGGAAACACGGTGCTTTCAGCCTGCTATAATCGCAAGGAGGACAAAAACTGCGCTGTCTTTCACGCAGAAATAGAGGCGATAGCCGAGGCATCAAAAAAACTCAACAACTGGTACCTTGAGGACTGCGAAATGTATGTTACGCTTGAACCTTGCGCAATGTGCGCGGGAGCGCTTGTCAATTCGCGGATAAAATCCTTGTTTTTTGGAGCAAGCGACCCCAAGGCGGGTTGTTGCGGTACTTTATATAATATTCCTGAGGACAAAAGACTCAATCATACGGTTAATGTTGTTGGCGGCATTATGGCAGAAGAGTGCGCGCAGCTGCTAAGCAGCTTTTTTAAAACAAAACGAAAACGCGAAGGTTGACAATTATAAGAGGTTTGCATATAATTATGTATGACAATATTTGTAATCCTAATTAAGCAGCCGTTTTC
>SACC01000204.1 GCA_009928745.1 Clostridia bacterium | reverse complement strand
CTATTATTATATGCTTATATTGTGTAAGCATTGTGACATATAGCAGAAATATTGTGATAGAAAGGTGCTTTATTGTTGTTAGTGTTCGCTTGCTAATTATTGATAATTATGTTATATTATTTATACATAAAGGAGTGTTATTATGCTGAACGCAAAACAGAACGGTATGATGGCAAAGGGTGCGCTTTTTGCTGCAACAATTATTTGGGGCAGTTCTTTTTTTATACTTAAAAATGCGCTTGGAGATACCCCCATTTCCTTTATACTCGCATTAAGATTCTTTATTGCTTTTATACTTCTTTCCATAGTATTTTTCCAAAGCTATAAGCATATGACCGTAAGTCTTTTTTACAAGGGCGTTATTACAGGCGTTATACTTGCGCTAGCGTATATTGTGCAAACCTTAGGACTTAATCTGACCACTCCGGGCAAGAATGCTTTTATTACCGCCTCATATTGCGTAATGGTACCGTTTATGTTTTGGATAGTTAGTAAAGTTAAACCAAACAAATTTAACGTTATCGCCGCTGTTTTCTGTTTTGCGGGAATCGGACTTGTATCATTAAAAGGTGATTTATCCTTCGGCAAAGGCGATGCGCTTACTCTGGCTTCGGGCTTTTTGTTCGCAATGTATATCGTCGCGGTAGCAAGATACGGCAGAGGCAACAGCATAGCTTTGTTCACAATACTGCAGTTTTTAACAGCCGGAATCGTGTGCGCAATAAGTTTCTTTATCTTTGAAAAGTTCCCGTCAAATATGTCTGCAAAAAGTTTAATCAGCGTCGTATATCTCGGAATATTCGCAACAGGCGGCGCGCTGCTTATGCAAAATTACGGACAAAAATATACCAATCCTTCTTCCGCTTCCATAATATTAAGCTTTGAAGCGGTATTCGGCATTACATTTTCCATTATATTTTACGGTGAGCGCATCGTGCCTCAGACGACAATGGGCTTTATCTTGATTTTTGTTGCGGTAATAATATCAGAGACCAAATTAAGCTTTTTGCTTAGACACCATACTTATATCCCTGACAAGACGAGGAACATTGACTGGCTAATAGATAATCCGATGACGCACCGCGGCGTTTTTGACGCTGAAGCGCCGGAGAATTCGCTTAAAGCTTTTGAGAAGGCTGTTGAAAAGGGCTATAATATCGAGCTTGACGTGCAGCTTACCGCAGACGGAGAAATAGTCGTGTTCCACGATACCGGCTTGAAGAGAATGTGCGGCAAGCGGCGCAAGATATCAAGTCTTAGCATTGATAATATAAAAACATATAATCTAAAAAACACTGCCGAGAAAATTCCCACACTCAAAGAGGTTTTGGAACTTGTTAATGGCAGAGTTGGACTTGTTATCGAACTAAAAACCATAATTAAGCATAAGGCGCTTTGCGAAAAACTTGCCGAAGTAATGCAGGGCTATGAAGGTAAATTCTCCGTACATTCTTTCAGCATACATGCGATGCGCTGGGTAGGGCGCAACCGTCCTGAATGGATACACGGTATTGTATCAATGAATTTTGGCAAGATAGGTCTTGTCGGTTTATTCGGTATGTGGCTGACTAATATTCCATTTTTTGACCAGATAAAACCCGATTATATCTTTTATCATTGCGGGCATCTTGACTCCACGCTTATCCGCCAATCAAAATTGAGAGGAATGAAAGTGCTTTGCTGGACGGTAAAGACCGGAGAACAGCTTGCAGTAGCAAGCGTTATTGCTGACAATTATTTATGCGAGGGCAGCATAATCGAGTACGCGGACAAGCGCAAAAAGTCACTATAAATATTTTTTCACTCAAGGTTGGAAAAAGCGTTGTTTTGCCCACTCGAATATACGCAAGATAACACTTGCTGAGGTTCACCATTGAAGATATATGTTTTGAAATCTCCTTTTTTGGGTTTGTGCCTCAAGGGGCAGAGGGAATTGTGTCTTTTTGCCGCCGTAAAAGATAGCTTATTATTCTGAAAATCCTCTTTTATCCACACCTTTATATACTTTTTATTGTAAATCAATATTTTTATATGTTATAATACTTCTATCGCAGTTTTTTGGGTGTGAAATTACTTTTTGAGGTGTGTTATGGGAATCAGCGTTAAAAACAATATTTTCAAAATCGATACGACAAATACAAGTTATATTTTTTGCGTGCATAGGCTTGGTTTCTTAGAATCCTTGTATTACGGCAAAAGAATAAAGCATTATTTTGACCCTAAAGCGTTCACCGAAAAAAATCCCGTTATGACAGGTGTTTCTGTCGCATATGACCGTAAAGTCCCATCGGTTTGTTTAGATACCATATGCACCGAATACTCCGCAGTCGGCAAGGGTGATTACAAAGAGCCTCTAGCGATAATAAAAAACGCCGACGGCACCTACGTCAACGATTTTAAGTATAAGTCTTACAAAATATTAAAAGGCAACATTAATCCCGAAGGCAACGCGGCAAGCTACGGCGCAAAAGAAACGCTTGAAATAGAGCTTGCGGACGAATATGCCGGACTTGCAATGTACCTTTATTATGCAATTTATGAAGATTCAGATGTTATAACTAAGGCGGTCAAGCTGTTCAACAAAGGCAAAACCTCGATAAACATAGAAAGGTTATTGTCAGGTCAGGTAGATTTGCCTTTCGATGATTTTAGCGCTATCACTTTTGACGGCGCGTGGAGCAGAGAACGTTTCGTCAATCGGCGCAAACTGGCGCAGGGCATTTTTATCAATGACAGCAAAATGGGCGTTAGCAGCAACCGTCATAATCCGCTGGTAGTATTCCCGCGTGAAGAATGTACGCAAGACAACGGAGAATGTTATGCGGTCAATCTGATATATTCGGGCAATCATTACGAGGCTGCCGAGATATCCAACTATGGCAAGACCAGACTGCTTGCAGGTATCAATCCTTATTGCTTTAACTGGACGCTTGGAGCAGGAGAGAGCTTCCTTACTCCCGAAGCCGTATTTACCTATTCTTCGGAGGGACTTAACGGAATGAGCCGCAATATGCATACCTTTATCGGAGAGCATATAGTCAGAGGCGTATGGCAGAAAAAGGAAAGGCCCATCGTCATCAACAGCTGGGAAGCAATGTTCTTCGCGCTGAAAGAAAAAGACCTTGTGGAGCTTGCATCCTTGTCGGCAGAGCTTGGGATTGAGCTTTTTGTGCTTGATGACGGTTGGTTCGGAAAACGCGATAACGACAAAACCTCTTTAGGAGACTGGTTCCCTCACAAAAAGAAATTCCCCGAGGGAATGGGCAAATTCGCAGACAAAATCCGCGCGACAGGTTTGGAATTCGGCTTATGGGTGGAGCCTGAGATGATTAACGAGAAGAGCGAATTATATAAGGCGCATCCCGACTGGGCTGTAAAAATCAAGGGCAGAACGCCGAGTCTTGGACGCAATCAGCTAGAGATAGATTACGCCAATCCCGAAGTGCGCGACTATATTGTCGAGGCATTATCCAAGATTTTTACCGAT
>SACC01000203.1 GCA_009928745.1 Clostridia bacterium | reverse complement strand
GTATAGATGGAACCCTCTATTCAAAGCAATTTGAACAAGTATCTGTCAACGAAACAGGAAGCTCACCGCCATTTAGGGGGTGGGTAGTTGACGATTAAATATCATATATTTGTTAAGTATAAGAATTCATAATGGCAAGCAGCATAACTACAGAATCACGCTATTTCCAATTGACGCCAGAAATATTGCTGGAATATGTTCACTATGCGGTATCTACAAGCGTCAATGAGGATGAAGAAGACAATATGGCGCTTGGTTACGATGAAGTGACGGAGCAATACACCGGTCGCGAAGGCGATACCGGAACGTATCCTTTGTACATTATGCAGGACAATTATTTCGGACCTGCGATGAAATACGTTTTCAATTCTGGATCTAACGATTCGCTCAATCTTATCAATAATTCGATTGACGACGGCGCTGTCGCTATCGATGGTTATAATTCCACTTACGCGTTCTTGGATACGTCAATGGGAGGCCAACGCTATAACGATTTAGATGCCGCACTTACGAATACGGAAGACCTCATACCGTATGACGAGAACGAGATAATGGAATATGACGTGGTCAAGTTCCATTTTCTTGCCGGCTATTATTTCAAAGACTATGACGGACTTATCTTTCAGCTCAACACTATCGCTAAAAATAACGCTAAAGTAATGCTTTCGTCAAAATGTCATTTGAAAACTGATGACATTACCAGCCATAAACTTTAGCTGCATAAAAATCCTTTGCTTATCGGCGGATCACTTTATACGTCGTATATAAGCTATAGAGTTCCTTCAATGAAGTATCTTACCGAATCATACGACAAAAATACGCATAACGTCGCTTATTACCTTACAGACGGTTATGGATTCAAACTCAATTACGTATTCTGCGTTTCTGTACTTGGCATTAAGAATACATATACGAACAACGGATTCAATTATCGTTTCTCGGTAGACAAACTGAAAGATTTATATTTCTCTGCAGAATCAAGCCTAAAAGAGCTCGGACCGAAAATATAGCTTGCAAACGACGGAGACTATTTCATCGCCAAAGCGTATGTCGAAGGAACTACTGTTTCTAATTACATTTCAACACTTCCTGGTAACTATACGCTGCTTCACCGAATTTATACGATTGAACATTGCATAGGTTCAAGTGGACAACCTTTCGATCAAGTGTCGCAAAATGAAGTGTTTACTCAGATCCAAGGAGAATATGACAACGATATTTTCTATAAGCCTATTTTACGAAATACTACTTGCGTACAATTCGATGTCGAATATTATTTGACATTATACAATACTGATGAAAATACGCAAATCGTAAAACATTCGTCTATCGGTATGGATTAGAATATCAATAGGTTCAGCAAGAATCCGGTTAAGATTGAAATTGGAACTGTACCGACAATATTGAAAGTCGCAAACAGAATCGGGACGAAAGGACAAAACAAAATAGCGGATCCGGATCCTATGCTATTCGCGCCTAGCCATAAAGGAATCGCGACAGTCAATAACTTTGAAATCGCCGCGCTTTATGACAGCTATAGAATCACAGCATATGACAACAACGGATATAAGACATCCATAGTCATCAGTCCGTTTACAAACAATATAGAATTTCGTGTTCTTGCCGGAGAAGATCCATATGATCTTACGAAACTAGCGACTTCGATTTATACCAATTTCTACCTTATCTTCATGAAAGACGGAAAGCCGTTTATAAAGATTAAAAACAAACCGGATGTAAACGTTACTCATAACATGGCACAAGGCTATTTATTCTTCTCTATTTCAGCTGAAGATTCATTATCCATTCTCGAACTCAAAGACACCGAATATTATATTGTTTATAATACGGAAGCTGATGACCAGAATGCAGGCGAAATAAGCCTTTATTGCGGTCAATGGATCTCATCAAAAGATCAAGAAGGTATCGAGAACGCCGAATATGTCAGAACTCTTAAAGCGTCAGAACAAAAATATCTCGAAGAAAAAACCGCATGGGAAAACGAACGTCAACAGCTCCTTAACAAAATATCGGAGCTTCTTGAGAAATTCAGCGTCGAAGGAGAAACCGAAGGCGAACTGGCAGCATAGTAAAAAGATGTGAACCATGCAAATAAAAACGGGACTCTTTCGAATCCCGTTTTCTTTTATCATTCATATATAATCTCTCAAAACATATTTGTCTATTCCTTTAGTCATTACTTTAACTGCAATTCCGTCATTTATCAATTTCTTTATATAAGAATTATATGCCGGCATACGGTTTAAAGCATGAAACGCTTTACAAGAAATACGGCCGTCATAATCTTTCAAAAAGTAATTCATAAAACCATCTGAATGCCCGGCAAACTAAAATTTCGAGTTCTTTAATGAAGATCCGTCATGATGTATCATATCGACATAAAATATTATATCACGCCCTTTATGATAATCGCTTTTGTTTTCTATAAACCATTTAAGGCATTTTGAACTTCCACCTATTACTTGCGTATTCTTCTTTGTGCATACACGCAAAACTTCTATATTGTTTCGTTTACCATAAAAATTATTACCAAACGAATATATCATAACGATTTCATTTTTATAAAAAAGACCTATCGTTATTTTTGCCGATCTATATCCGAACAGACAATTTTCCAATAAAAACGGTTTCGCATCCTTATTCGTTATTTCTCTCAACTCGCAATTTCTTGCATATATTCTCGTTCCTATTAAACCAATAGCAAAACGTATATCAGATTTCAAAACTTCAAATTTGCGATTGTCATTGATTTCATAATCGTATATATAAACTACACGTTTGCCCTTATTTTCAATAATAAATGCACGATTTTCAGGATCACTATTGACGTTCATGAAAAACGCGTTAACATACCGTATTATAACTTTATCGAATTCAAAAACGCCAAAACTTGTTTCTTTATATGCGAGTCCTGTATTATTTAAAAATGATTTAACTTTAAAATACGCAGATTTACCATGTTTATTTGCAATTACGGCATCATATATGGCATTAAAATAATATCGCTTATCGCGTTGGAAATCGTGTTCATATATGCGCATTATATCTACACCTTTAACGTTTGAGTCATATTCTTTTTTCATATCATATTCCCACCTCTTATACGCATATTGATCATGCTTTTTATTGAAATAATCATATTTGTATATGAACGGATTGCAGTGCCAATAATCGCCGTTATATTCTATTCCGAATTTCAGATCCGGTAAATATATGTCTATTTCGCGGCCTTCCAATACCATGCGGTCTTTCTTTATTTCGCCGCCATATATGTTTTTTATGTAGTCGTATATTTCATTTTCGCAAACAGACGTACTGGAAATCTTAGAATCACTGAAATCATTGAGCATAAACTTAGCGATACGTTTGTGCTCTATTTCAACAAGTCGTTCTTTAGACATCTTTGATCGCGTTTCTTTTATTTTTTCTCCTTTCTTTCGTTGTAATCCGATATTACGGTTAACGC
>SACC01000202.1 GCA_009928745.1 Clostridia bacterium | reverse complement strand
GAAGAACTGGCAAAAGGTAATGCCCAACAGAGCAATACCTATGATTTGGGTATCCTCTTAGGCGGCGAAGGACTTGCCTTGGCAGTCATATCAGCAGCGGCGCTGCTTATCCACGGTCTTATTACAAAAATACCGTTATATGTGTCAATACCTGTATTGTGTGTGTATCTTGGCGGTTGTTTTGTGTTGAATGCGCTAAAAATGTACAAGGAGTCATAATTTATGAAAAGAAGCTCAGGAGTATTGCTGGCTGTATCCTCCTTGCCAAGTGAGTTCGGTATCGGTGGATTTTCGCAAGATGCCGAACATTTTATTACCTCAATATTGGATATGGGCTTCCATTGGTGGCAGATTTTGCCGCTATGCCCGATAGGATACGGGGATTCGCCTTATTCGGGCATCAGTTCGTATGCCGGAAGTTATCTTTATATTGATCCGATAAGACTTGCCGAAGAGGGACTTATTGGCTACGATGTTGTGGATATGGTAAAGTATTACGGTGACCCGTATGTGACCAATTTTGCTCACGCAAGGTGGGCAAAACGAACTGTTATCGAGCATGCTTTCCTTAATCTCAATGAAGAATGGAAGGTTAAAATTGCCGCGTTTGCTGCTGACGAAGGGAAATGGCTAGAGGATTATTCTATCTATATGGCGATCAGCGAGCAAAAAGATACCGCATTCCAGTTATGGGAAAAAGACTTGAAATATCGCAAAGAAACCGCAATTAATCAAGTGAAATATAAGCTAAAACAGCGTGTTGACTATTATATATTTGAACAATTTTTGTTTTACAGGCAATGGAATCGAATCAAAAGCTATGCCAACTCTATAGGTGTCGGTATTATCGGCGATATGCCTATTTATGTCGCAAGAGACAGCGTGGATGTCTGGGCTGCTCCAGAGAACTTTTTACTTGACGCCGAGCTTAATCCCGTGGTTACCTCAGGGTTGCCGCCCGATTATTTTTCCTCCGAGGGACACAACTGGGGTAATCCGATATATGACTATGACAAAATGCAAAAAGACGGCTTTACCTTTTGGTTAGGGAAGATCGGACACGCATTGGAGATGTATGACTGTTTAAGACTCGACCATTTTAGAGGATTCTTTGATTATTGGTCAATCCCTGTCGATACCTGGCCCAAGGAAGGCGAATGGCATAAGGGACCGGGCGCAGAATTATTTAAACAAGTTAGAGAAAAATATCCGAATGCGGAAATAATTGCTGAAGATTTGGGAATAATCAGTGAGTCGGTGCGTCAAGAGATGAGCGAATGCGGATACCCCGGGATGCGCGTCATGTTATTCGGCTTCTACGAGGAAGACAGTATGAACGCTCCGCATAATTACAGTACCGATTGCGTTGCGTATACTGCTACTCATGACAACAATACAATACTCGGCTGGTTGTATCTTCAAGATCAGGGCGTAAGAGATTTTGCGTTGCAATACTGCGGTATGGAAGGAGCAGGTTGGGGTAGCGGCGGCGGCGAATGCAAGTCAACTAAGGCATTTATACGCGCGCTTATCGCGTCGTCCTGTAGGCTTGCCATCGTGCCTGTGCAAGACATGTGCGGCTTTGGCGACGATACCCGTATGAATACTCCCGGTACTACCGAAGGTAATTGGCGGTTTAGAATGACATATTCGGCGCTTAACGGCATAGACAGTTATTTTTTGCGGCAATGTAATATTCTATATGGTAGAAATAGGGGGTATAAAGGGTGACAAAGGTCTTTGTACTCAAAGACAGGCTGGCGTTGGGAGAGGTGTTATTCGGATATTTTGGGCGCGAAGTAAAGCTCGCAAAGAATCCCAAAGGCGCGCCGTACATAGAAAACAGCGATAAGGAGATATCGCTTTCTCATAAAGGAAATTATCTGGTGGTTGCGCTTTCTGACAAAAAGGTCGGAGTGGATTTGGAAAAAATATATGCAAAAGACACTCATCAAAAAATAGCCAGCAGATACTTTACTCCTATGGAAAACGAGTATATTAATTCGCCGCTCAGGTTCTTTCAATTATGGACAAGAAAAGAGGCGCTGGGCAAACTTTTGGGGATTGGCTTGAATTCGGAGACAATAGCGCTTGAGGTTATAAAAAGCAATATTACGCTTGACGGACATAAATATTTCCTTAACACCAACTGTGAAATATTGGAAGGATACTGCATCTCTGTAGCGAGTGAAGAAAATTATTTAGATTTTTCTATACATATTGACGGAAAATAAAAAATATGTTATAGTAAAAACTATACTAAAAATCGCGGCATAAAAGCGAGAAGGAGAAAATAATGGTCTACGAAAAAGTTGTTAAAATTGTATCCAACCAGTTACAGGTGGAGGCGTCAAAAATAACAAAGGGGGCAAATTTCATTAAGGATCTCAAGGCAGATTCCCTGGACATAGTCGACATGATTATAACCTTTGAGGAAGAATTTAAGATTGAGATTGATGATAATGCAGTTGTTAATATAAAGACTGTTGGCGATATTGTTGACTACATTGAGGCTCACAAGTAAAGTCATTTTGCAAATAAATTTTGCAGCCCGATTTGTATCGGGCTTTTTTATTGTTTACTCATTTATTGTTTGAAACTTTAATTACTATATAAATATTTATAATTAATTATGAGGTAATAGGAATATCATATATTGACATAATGCGCGTAATAAAGCTATAATGTAAAATACGGAGAAAGCGGAAATAACGGCTTATCTTTAGGAGAATTCGGTGAAAAAAAGTATTATAGCAATAATTATAATATTATTTGCAGCGATTGTTTGCTTTACCGCCTGTGACAAGGTGGATTTTAGCAATGTCGTTGTTGATATTACTGTTATGGACATTGCAGATACATACTTCCCCGGCGATGAATTTATATACGGCAACGTTACTTTTACCTATACTTTTGCAGACGGCAGGCAGGCAACGATTAACGCCTCTGAATCTATGATTGATGATATTGAGGCATTTTTAGGTATTTCATTACCAAATAGTCAATTGAAAACAGTTGTTAAAACAATTACTGATAAAGGTGAAAAAATAGGTAAATGGGGAGAAAATTTTGTCTTTATCAAAATAAAATCTAAGTATATTCAAGAGGGTTATAAAATAACCCAAATGAATGATAATCAATTTTCTGCATTTAATGATCAGAAGGAAATAACTGTTACCAAGCAAAACTTTAGTGATATGGTTCAAAAAGGTTACGATATTACTATTGAATCAGATGAATTTATAGAATATATTGAAGTCAAAACTAGAGAGGGTTCTAACAGGAAGAGTTTTAACATATCAGGAACACAATGGCAATTTGCAAAATCATTAGAACTTAATGGTAAAGGGGATAATTATAGTATTTATTTTTGATCCTGATCTCAGCCATTTGCTTGTCGAGCTCATTTAAATACCCAAACACCTGTTGGGCCTCAAAATCTATCTTAACAATCTGGTTGGTTTTTCGAAAATTGACTAATTGTGACTCGGCTATAGTTAAT
>SACC01000201.1 GCA_009928745.1 Clostridia bacterium | reverse complement strand
GGGATCATAAAACTGTATTCCGCTAAATACGGTTCGGACGTTTACCCGGAAATAGTAATTGACAGCGTAAATATGGGCAAACTTTTAGGTTTAATGGGCGAAGGACGCTTCGACGAAGCTGCGGCTATTATAACAAAAAGCATCATGAACCTAAAAAACGCAGACGCGGATTTTTCGGCGGTCGCTTCCAACACCCCTCATATGATGTGGGAAAGATTCGGTATCACCAGTGTCATTCCCGTTATCAGTATCGTAAAAGCGACCTGTGATTATATCATAGCGAAGCGTTATAAATGTGTTGTGATATTCGCCACGGAATTTACAATGAAAAACGGTCTGTATGCAAAAGCTTTAAACGAAATGGGCATAACGGCGATAACTCCCTCACAGGAGGATATGAAGGAACTGGGGAATATTATATATCCCAACCTTGAAAACGGCATTGTTATCGAAAATGATAAAAAGCGCATGACTAATATCGCCGAACGATATATACACGATTTCAAAGCCGATGCCCTGCTTTTAGGCTGTACGGAAATACCGCTGATGATAAAGCAAGAAGATATATCCGTACCGGTGATAAACACCACTCAAATACATATTGAAGAAATAATGAAGGAGCTATTTTAATAGAAAATATTGTTATGATATATTACAAAGACGAACACGTATTAATTCGCGGTCTTGATAAAAGCGATGCCGCCGTATTTGCGGCGGAGGAATGCGCTCAGGGCTGGCATACGGAGGAAGCTAAATTCATTTCTCGCCTTAAAGATGTAAAAGACGGTATAGCCATTTCCTTTGTAGCTGAATATGACGGGTTCCCTGCGGGTTATGTAAATATTTACCCGAACGCACCGTGGGGCTCGTTCGGAGGAATGGGCTATACGGAAATAATCGATTTCGGTGTGCTTGAAAAATACCGAAATCGCGGAATAGGTTCAAAGCTTATGGATGTTGCGGAGAAAATTGCGTCGGAATATTCAGACACCGTTTATCTCGCCGTAGGCCTTTATCGCGGTTACGGTTCGGCGCAGCGTATGTACGTCAAACGCGGTTATATTCCCGACGGAAAAGGCGCATGGTACGGCGAAGAGCTGTGTGAACCTTACGGAACCTACAGAATAGACGATGAGTTCACCTTATATCTAAGCAAAAAGTTAAAATAAGAATTATTTGACTTTTTTAGTAATATTAAAAACGATAACGGGCATATTTGCGGAAAAGCCGCGCTTATGTCCGTTATTTCTATTCCTTTTGACGGTTGTTTTTCAAAGCGTACGATTGTATAATGTTCTTTACCGCTTTATCAAATTTCTGCCGGGGGACATATGCGAATTAACCGCAATTCCGTCGATATGTGCGACGGTCCGCTGCTTAAAAATATAATAATCTATACCGTACCGATTATTCTTACGGGTGTTCTGCAGTTGCTTTTCAACACGGCGGACCTTGCGATCGTAGGTCAGTACTGCGGGGAAAATCCGCTCAGCGCGGTCGGAGCGACAGGTTCGCTTATCAACCTTATCGTTAATCTGTTCATGGGCCTTTCTGTGGGCGTGGGCGTTGTGGTCGCGCAGGGATTAGGCGCCAAGGATGTCAACACCGTACGTAAAACCGTACATACGGCAATCCCCGCCGCGCTTGTCGGCGGTGTCGTGCTTACAATAGTAGGCGTTTTCGGAGCGAAGCTCTTTTTAACCTGGATGGATACGCCCGACGAGGTTCTTTCGCTCGCCGCGTTATATATGCGCATTTATTTCACCGGGATAATACCCATACTTGTCTTCAACTTCGGCGCTTCTATACTCAGAGCGGCGGGAGATACCAAAAGCCCGCTTATATATCTTAGCTCCGCCGGAGTTCTCAATGTCGCTTTGAACCTTGTTTTTGTGCTTTGCTTCGGAATGGATGTCGACGGTGTCGCGCTTGCCACGACTATCACCCAGACGCTTGCCGCAATCCTTGTGGTACGTGCGCTTATGAAACGCGACGATGCCTGCCGTCTTTCGCTCAAAGATTTGAAATTCCATAAAAGAGAACTGATTCGAATAATTAAAATCGGGCTTCCCGCAGGAATTCAGGGTACCATTTTTGCGGTGTCGAATGTCATAATACAATCATCTATCAACTCATTCGGTCAGGTGGTGCTTCCCGGAAACACCGCAGCGGCCAATATAGAGGGATTCGTTTATGTTTCCATGAACGCTTTCCACCATACCGCGATGAATTTTATAGGTCAGAATGTCGGGGCGAGAAAACCGGAACGTATAAATAAAATACTTCTCAACTGCCTGCTGCTTGTGGCAGGTACCGGGTTTATCCTCGGGATTTCGGGCTTCATATTTGCCCGCCCGCTTTTATCAATATACGTTTCCGATTCCGCAGCTGCCATAAGCTATGGTATTACCAGAATGTCGTATATATCCGCGCTGTATTTTACCTGCGGAATGATGGACGTCATGACCGGAGCGATACGCGGAATGGGTTCTTCGGTGGCGCCGATGATCGTGACGATAATAGGCGTATGCGGAGTGCGTATTACGTGGATATTCACGATTTTCAAAATTCCTCAATTCCATTCGCTTGAAACTTTGTATGTGTCATACCCCGTTTCATGGATAGCCACCTTTTTAGTTCAGATAGTTTTCTTTATCGTCATTAAACGCCGACTTGAGAAAAAGATGGCGGAAAGAACTGATTTGAAGTATGTTTAATCTACTATAAATGATATCAAATGACCATAGCGGCGGATAGTATCCGCCGCTATGGTCACGTATTGTTAATTCTTTTACAATCATATAAGCATTGACTTTTATACCATAAAATGTTACCATTATACATCAAACGCTGCATGGAGGAATTATGGATAAAGCAATAAAAATAAACTCAAAGTCATTATTTTCAATTCTTGCATTGTTTTTCGCCCTGTTAACGTTAGTTTGTACTTTTGTATTTATAAATTTTTATTCGCCAATAAAGGAACTTGAAATTAACGATTTAAAATGGCTTATGAATCCGCTCAATGACTTTTTCAATATAGGATTTTTAGTATTCGGTGTTTTATTTTTTCTTGCGATACTATATTCTGTTTATTTTGACGCAAGGTTTATTTTGGTCGGCGCATCGCTGTTTCCGGTATACGCGCTTTTATGCTTTATATATTTAGGAGTATGTTTTAAATTTAGTTTTCAGCTACTATTTGTTTTGCTTTTTATAGAAATGCCGTTTATTATATTTCTTGTTATCTTAGTACTGACTTTAAAAGGCAGAATAAAAACCAGACAATTGATTTTGATCATAAGCCTGGTTTTTGCGATGTTGATATTAACATATTTTTCATCTATATTATTTTCACTGGCTGTATGCGGAGTGTCGTATTTTTTAACCTTCGCGTTAATAGCTTATTCGATAAAAATACCCGATAGACCAACAATCAATTAAAAGTAGTGTAATAATACGCAGGGTGTAGATACCATACTCCGCCGATACGGATTATTAT
>SACC01000200.1 GCA_009928745.1 Clostridia bacterium | reverse complement strand
GTCTTGGCGCGCGAAAGAGGGATATCTCGCGAATATTCAATGCCGAAACAATGATTATAGGCGCAAGCGCCGGTATCATCGGCGTATTTATCAGCTGGATTTTTACATTAATAATCAGCGCTATTCTTGTCTCCCTATCCGGTATTGCCAAGCTTGCCTATCTTGAGCCGTTGACCGCGCTGTATCTCGTCTTAATCAGTGCTGCGCTAACTGTTGTGTCGGGCTTGATTCCTTCACGTATTGCAGCTAACAAAGATCCAGTAGTCGCATTGCGTACCGAATAATGCGTAAAATCTTAGGCGCGATGAGACGCGCAATCAATGATTATAGCATGATTAAAGACGGTGACAGAATTGTCGTGGGTGTTTCGGGCGGAAAGGACAGTATGCTGTTATTTTATGCCCTTACTCTTTATAAAGCGTTTTCACCTCAAAAATTCGAGTTGTTCGGCGTGCATATTGATATGGGCTTTGAACGTGTCGATATGGCGGAAATGATTGCTATGCAAGAGTTTTTTGCTAAACATAATACCGAGTTGATTATAGAAAAAACCAATATTGCGGAGATTATTTTTGATATCAGAAAAGAAAGCAGTCCTTGTAGCCTCTGTTCAAAAATGAGGCGCGGAGCGCTTTGCACCAAAGCAAATGAGCTCAATGCCAATAAAATTGCGCTTGCTCACCACGCTGACGACGTATTGGAGACGATGTTGATGTCTTTTATATATGAAGGCAGGCTTTCGGTTTTTGCGCCTCAAAGTTATATGGATAGAACGGATGTTACGGTAATTAGACCTTTTGTTTATGTAGAGGAAGGCGACATTAGGGGCGCGGTAAAGAGAAACGAGCTACCGATATTATTCAATCCCTGTCCGGTAGACAAGCATACAAAAAGAGAATATATGAAAAAGCTTGTTGCAAAAATATGCGAGGATGTGCCTTTCGCAAAGGACAGAATGATATCAGCGCTTGAACATCCTGAACGTTATAACCTTTGGCAAAAACCGGATTCGTATAAGTAAAATGAAAAAGTGAAAAGCTGAATAAAGAAAAGCGCGTATTTAAGATTTTCAAACCAAATATCAGTTCAAATATTTATTCTTAGTGCTTTCGCCTCCTCTTATATGACGTTCGGCAAGATTTTTTTCGAGTATAATCCGTACCTCATGGTATAATGAAAGGTCGATTGAGTATAATCTTTTGGTCAAATCCGTGTGTACTGTTGATTTGCTTATATTAAAATGCGCGGCTGCTTCCCTTACGGTGCACCCTGAATCAATAACAAATCTGGCACTGTCAATAACTCTATTGCATATATACTCCTTCATAATTCCTCCCGTTTTACATTAATTTGTATGACGCAGATTACATTTATATGCAAATATTGACAAGTTTTGCAATAAAGGATATAATAAAAAAATATATGGAGGTCAGAGATGGCGGGTAAAATAGTTCTTTACATTTCGGGAGTTTTGGGCTTGCTTGCATTGATATATGTTATTATCGGCATAATTATAGCAAGAAGGATACTTAAGCCTCCTTTCCGTACGGAAGAAATGATTTTTCAAGAAGAATCTGTAAAGCAAAAAATATCTGAAGATATATTAAACTCTCCTTATCAGCGTGTAGAGATATCGGGGCATAACCGCTATAAGCTAAGCGCCAGAATCTACACTGCGGATAAGGCTAGTAACAAATGGATAGTGGCGCTTCATGGTTACAATAATAGATCCTTAACTATTGCAAAGTATGCCCGCATATTCAACAAGTTAGGATATAATGTGTTGGCTCCCGATATGAGAAGAAGCGGACTGTCCGGCGGCAAAACTATCACTTTCGGCTACTATGAGAGAAAAGACGCTGAGGACTGGTTAGAATATCTTTACAGTAATTACAAAGACATAAAAATCGGCTTATTCGGCATATCTCTCGGCGCATCAACGGGAATACTTGTTGCTTCAATAAGACCTGATATACGCTTCTTAATATCCTACTGCTCTTTCAGCTCTTTCCGAGATGTTATTGCTGCAAGAGGACCCGACTACTTTAGTAAAATAATGCTATTGTATCCAGCAATAATATTCGGCGCTTACATATTGTCTCGCTCAGCGCTTAACACAATAGATATCGTTGACGCTGTAAAGGATGTGACCTGTCCGATGCTTATAATGCATTCAAGGAAGGACGCATTTACTCCTTACGAGCAGGCTCTAAAGTTATCGAAGGCTAATCCTGATGCCAAGTTGCACCTCTTCAGTGAAGGCGCTCACGCAAGAGCGTATTCAGTGTCTCCTGAAGAGTATGAAAAGGTAATGACGGACTTTATACAGAATAGTGACAAGTAGAATAACAACTTATAGAATACATATGAAAAACAATTTTTACAGTATTAACAGATTTTTTGAGGAATATGCCGCCAATGCGGCAAAATCGGACAATAAGAAAGTGAGCTTTGCGTTTGTGAGGAACGAGGAGCAGATTTTTGTGTATTCTGTATTTATAGCCTATAACTTAACTGAAACCGAACTATTTCTCGAGAAATTGGTAAAATCGTTATTGTATATTGTCGGATGCAGCAGAATTATCGTAGACGATCTCCAATGCGTGTCCATTCTGTCAAGCCTGTTTTCTGAAGATGGTAAAAGAAGTTTTGATTACAAATTCTTTTCAAGAGCGTTCAAAGCTAATCTTCAATTTGAATACGCTATAGCCTTGCCTGACCCGCGCTGGTCAGGACCTAAAGCCGGCGGTAAAGAAAAAGGCAAGCGCATAGGCTTTGATGCAGGCGGGAGCGATATAAAAGTATGCGCTGTAGTTGACGGCAAGTCCGTATTCAGCGAGGAAACGCTGTGGCTGCCAAAGCTCAATTCGGATCCCGATTATCATTATGAGTTTATCCGTAACGCAATAGCGAAAGCGTATAATATTCTTGGCGGCGCGGAAAGTCTTGGGGTATCAACGGCGGGAGTCGTTGCCAATAATGAAGTACGCATTGCATCGTTGTTTATCAAAGTACCCGAGACAATATTTGACCAAAAAGTAAAGGATATTTATATACGTATCGCCGATGAGTTCAACCTGCCCCTTATTGTCGCTAACGACGGAGACGTTGCGGCATACGAAGGCGCGCTGGAGCTTAATGCCGATAGACTATTAGGCATAGCGATGGGCACCAGCGAAGCGGGCGGCTATGTCGATAAAGACAGGAATATTAACGGCTGGCTTAACGAGCTTGCTTTTGTGCCGATTGATATGTCTAACGAAGCAATTAGGGATGAGTGGAGCGGTGACGTCGGATGCGGCGCAAAGTACCTTTCTCAAGACGCGGTAATAAGGCTTGCGCAGGAAAAAGAGTTTAACATCTCAAATGACCTGACGCTTGCGGAGAAACTAAAGATAGTTCAGCTTGCCGCAGAACGCAAAGAGCTCAACGCGCTTGATGTTTTTGACACAGTCGGGTTTTATCTCGGAGAAGCAATTTGTTACTATTCAAGGTACTACGATATAGGCT
>SACC01000199.1 GCA_009928745.1 Clostridia bacterium | reverse complement strand
AAGTAAATAGAAAAGTTAAAAGGAAGTAGCAAGTAGCTGGAAGTAAAATGTGAGTTGAAGGTAAACAAGAAGATACAAGAGGAATAGCAGCTAGCGTATTAAACAGAAAGATAAAAACAAAAAGTAAAATATAAAAATCCATTTAATAAAGATGATTGAAGCCGAGTTAGTCGGGCAAAGAGGAGATAAAATGAAAGCATTACAAATATCAAGTGTATTCCGATGGCGAAGGTAACAAATTGAAGTAAATTCTAACTGAAATCTGCCCCATGGGCGCAACGATAATATAATATTTAAGGAGAAATCATTATGGAAAACCAAAAAATACCTACCAAAATATATCTTTCGGAAGACGAAATGCCAAGAAGTTTTTTGAACCTGAAAGCATTTATGAAAGAACAACACGACCCATTCCTTCATCCGGGTACTTTGCAGCCTTGTACTCACGCCGACCTTGAGCCGGTGTTCTGTAAAGAGCTTGTAGCGCAGGAATTGAACTGCACTGATAAGGAAATACCAATACCAGACGAACTTATCAATTTTTATAAAATGTACCGTCCGTCACCTTTAGTAAGGGCGTACTGCTTGGAAAAAATACTTGATACACCGGCAGAAATATATTACAAGTTCGAAGGCAACAACACTTCTGGCTCGCATAAACTCAACTCGGCAGTTGCCCAGGTTTATTATGCAAAACAGCAAGGCTTAAAATCCCTTACCACCGAGACGGGCGCCGGTCAATGGGGTACTGCGCTGTCAATGGCGTGCGCGTATTTCAACATTAATCTTGATATCTTTATGGTAAAGGTAAGCAGTGAGCAGAAACCTTACCGTAAAGCTGTAATGGAAACCTACGGCGGCAACGTTACTCCTTCACCGTCCAATACGACGGAAGTAGGCAAAAGAATACTTGCCGAGCATCCTACGACAGGCGGCTCATTAGGTTGCGCAATATCCGAGGCTTTAGAGACTGCTTTTTCCAAAGAGCAGTGCAGATATGTGCTGGGCAGCGTTCTTGACCATGTATTGTTGCACCAGTCAATAATCGGACAAGAATGTAAGCTCGCACTTGACAAATACGGCATAGAGATTGACACAATAATCGGCTGCGCTGGCGGCGGTAGTAACCTAGGCGGTCTTATCGCCCCCTTTATGGCGGATAAAATAGAAGGCAAAAATAACATCAGATTTATTGCGGTTGAGCCTGCGTCTTGCCCTTCCCTGACCCGTGGCAAATACGCTTACGACTTCGGCGATACCGGCAAGATGACTCCGCTACTCCGTATGTATACACTTGGCTCCGGTTTTATTCCATCACCTAACCACGCCGGCGGTCTAAGATATCACGGTATGAGTCCGGTTATAACAAAATTGTATCACGACGGTTATATGGAGGCAAGAGGCGTGGAGCAGACAAAAGTTTTTGACGCTGCAGTAATGTTCGCAAAGACCGAAGGTATACTTCCCGCTCCCGAATCTGCGCATGCAATCAGAGTGGCGCTTGACGAGGCAATAGAATGTAAGAAGACGGGCGAGAAGAAGAAGATTATGTTCGGTCTAACCGGTACAGGATACTTTGATCTTGCAGCTTATATGGCTTATAATAACCAGACAATGACAGATTATATCCCCACTGATAAAGATTTGGAAGAGGGTTTTGCTACAATCCCAGCTATCCCCCAAAATCGCTAAACGGCATATTTCAGCGCATTTAGCGAGTTTTACGGGAACCTCTCGGAACGCGTGTACCATAGTACACTTATCCCTCGAGAACCCCGTAAGAACTCGCTAACTGCATCTGAACTCTGCCGTTTAGTTCAAGATTATTTTGTTGCGTTAGAGAACTATTTATTATCTTTGCTCTTTCGTTTATAAAAAAAAATTTACTAATAAAATACGGTAGTTACTCTGTTCGGGACGCGTGTACCATAGTACACTTATCCCTCGAGAACCCCGTAAGAACTCGCTAACTGCATCTGAACTCTGCCGTTTAGTTGAATAAAGATGTTTTTACGTAAGAACTAAAATTTAATGTCAATTGAGAAAGATTAGTTGTATCCATATGTCGGCTAATTCAAAGTGCAATTGTTTTACGTAAATAATTATTAATTCTATCCATTTATAAAACATAAATACCCTTTTTCGGGAGTATAAAAACAATCGCCTAGAAAATACTAGGCGATTGTTTTTGTATGAAAGTAATTAAATAATAGATTAATCTGGTGGTTATTTTTTACGTAGCTGACGATTTATAATTTTATCTATCATTTTCAATATATAACATTAATCCAACAATAAATCCACAAAAACGAAAGCATTAGAGTCCACTAAGCCGCGGTTAGTAAGTCTTAGCTCGGGCAAGCAGGCAAGAGGGATTAACGCCATTGTCATAAAGGGGGAGGGCATTGCGCAGCCAATCTCTATCCAGGAGCTTTCCAGCTTTTGTACAAGCACGCTCATCTCCACAGCGGTTTTGTCATTCATAAGTCCCGCAATCGGAAGTGGCACGTGCGCTAACACCTTGCCGTCTCTTACCGTAACAAGTCCGCCGCCTGAGGCAATAAGTGTATTCGCGGCAAGCGCCATATCCTCATCGCAAGTGCCTATTACCATAAGATTATGCGCGTCGTGGGCGACTGTAGACGCCATTGCGCCGTTCTTGATACCAAAACCTTTTACAAAGCCAAAGCCTTTTGTGCCCGTTCTGTTGTGCCGCTCGAATACCACAGCTTTGAGTATATCTTGTTGCGTATCCGACGATAACAAGCCATGTTTTGCGGTCAATACTGCTTTCGCTGCCACCGTACCGACACGCGCGGGGATTACCTCTATAACGCGGACAGTATGTTGTTGTTTGTTATCAGGTGATGCCAACCTGAAAGAGTCGGCGCTGATTGTATCGCGGATTTTCATAGAATTGGTCGCCCAATCGGGGTATTGATAGTTAGCTATATCAAAGGTTAGCTTCCCGTTCTCTGCAACCAATTTGCCGTCTATCATTACCTTAGTAACGTTAAGACTCTTAAGATCATCAATAAAGACGATATCCGCGCATTTTGAGGGGGCTATTGAGCCCAATTCGTTATCCATGCGGAAAGATGTTGCGGTATTAATTGTTACCATTTGGATAGCTGTCAATATGTCTATGCCTTCCTCAACCGCTCTTCTTATTATATGATCGAGATGACCCTTGCCTACCAAGGTATTAGGATGCGTGTCATCCGAGCAAAGACTTGCGTATCTTGTGTCAAGCGTTTTGCCAACAATTGCTTTGGATACCTCTTTGAGGTCGTGCCAGGCAGAACCCTCGCGGAAAAACGCCGTTTCGCCGCGGCGCATCTTCTCCAGCGCGTCGATTGCTCGGGTAGATTCGTGACAGTTCCTTGAGCCCATTGCGATATACGCGTTCAAGCCTTTGCCGGTCTCGGGCATTGAATAGTGACCCGTTACTACTTTATCCGCTTTTAAGGTTTCACCGACTATATTGTGCGTCTCTGTATCCGAGTTGAGTATCCC
>SACC01000198.1 GCA_009928745.1 Clostridia bacterium | reverse complement strand
TACACGCAATTGCGTGTATTTTTATTATCATTTGAAATAATACTTATTAGAGATACTGTATTATTTAGTCTTGTACTAACTATATTCTAAAATATGCCATTCTTCTACAAAGAATGGCATATTTTTTTATGCGCTAGTATGTAGAATAGTTATTAATGGAGGGAATTATGGGCATTTTTTCCGAAAAAATCAAGGATACGGTTACCGTATTTATTACAGGTGACATTGACGAACATACTGCTCCTGAGCTTAGAGAGTACTTCGACAAGCTGATTGAGCGGGGTGGATTCAGATATATGGTTATCAATATGAACGAAGTGGATTTTATGGACAGCACAGGTATCGGCATGCTTATCGGCAGATATAAGAAACTAAAGAATTTGTCCATTCCTCTTTATGTCGCCGAGGTAAGCAAGCAGATAGATAAAATTTTTAAATTATCCGGATTATATGACATTATCGAGATGGTGAGGTAGATATGGAGTTGAACAATTATTTTAGATTATCCTTTAGAGGAATTACAGAAAACGAAAGCTTTGTAAGAAGCACTGTAGCGGCTTTTTGCACCCAGCTTAATCCGACGATTGAAGAAGTGAACGATATAAAAACGGCTGTTTCGGAAGCTGTAACTAATTGCATTGTGCATGGTTACTCTGGCAAAATCGGTGAGATAGTTATAGATGTTTCGCTTTTTGACGATAATGTTGAGATAAAAATATCCGATACAGGTTGCGGATTTGTGGATATTCAAAAGGCGATGCAGCCGTTTTACACAACAAAACCAGAGCAAGAGAGAAGCGGAATGGGCTTCACTCTTATGCAGGCATTCATGGACAGCGTGGAGGTAATCAGTACGGTAAATATTGGAACGACAGTAATAATGCGCAAAAATATTTCGCGGGAATACGAGGATGTTAGAGCATAGCGAGACACTTGAACTTATAGCAAAATCGCAGGCAGGAGACAAACAAGCGGCGTCAAAGTTGTTGGAATGTAATATGCCCCTTATAAAAAGTATAATAAAACGCTACCGCAATACCTCGATAGAATTCGACGATCTTGTGCAACTTGGCTCCTTGGGATTATACAAAGCGATTATGAATTTTAACGCGGACTTTGGTGTACGCTTTTCAACCTATGCAGTGCCTATGATTGCAGGCGAAATCAAGCGTCATATTAGAGACGACGGTCCAATAAAGGTCAGCAGGCAGACAAAGACGCTCGCACTGATGATTAACCGGCATATTGAACGATTTCGCGCGGATAATAACCGCGAGCCTACTGTTGAAGAAATCGCAAAAGATTTTGACCTCACCGGATACGATATTGTATTCGCACTTGACAGTACCAGAATGCCTATATCGTTATATGAAAAATATGACGATGACGGCATGTTTCTTATAGACAGTATAAAAACTGAGGACAAAACCGATGATGTAATAGATAAAATAATGCTGCGCGAGGTAATTAACGGGTTGGACGAAAGAGATAAAAAAATAATTATATTAAGGTATTACCGTGATAAAACGCAAAATGAGGTGGCGAAAATGATGGGTGTATCTCAGGTGCAAATATCAAGATTGGAAAACAGAATTTTAAGCGAAATAAAGAAGAAATTGGTTTAGTTAATTAGTAATATATATGATGTAATCTAACAATACTTAAAAGATTTTATATACAGTAATTAGTTATTTGTTTAAATTTAAATATTTTGTAAATAATAAAGTCAGGTGAAATATGTCTGACTTTTTATTTGGTGTAAATCTCGAGGATATCGAAATATTGGTAAAAAAAGGTAAATTATCGGAGGAACGGAATGCTAAACAAAAAAGAGTATGAGGATTTAGTAAAAGAAACCGTGCCTAAGTCAAGAGAAATAAAAACGCTTATTTGGGCATTCATTGTAGGCGGTATTATTTGCGTAATCGGGCAAGTAGTCAGCGACATTATAAAATTAATTTTCAATGGTATTGATGAATTGAGCGTTGCAAATGTGACTTCGGCGGTTATGATTTTCTTCGGCGTAGTGCTTACCGGTTTTGGCGTATACGACAAGATTGGCGCGCATGCCGGCGGAGGCTCGATAGTGCCAATTACGGGGTTCGCTAACTCCGTAGTATCACCCGCAATGGAATATAACCGCGATGGCGTGGTCTTTGGCATAATGAGCAAAATGTTCGTAATAGCGGGTCCGATTATTGTGAGCGGAGTTGTTGCATCGATAGGTGTTGGTATTGTTTACTGGGTGGTGTCCTTATTTTGATGAACGGTGGCAAACAGACTATAGTATTTGACAAAAAAGCAGTTATAATGTCCGGCTACGGTATTGCCGGTCCCAAGGAAAAAGAAGGCAATCTTGCGGATTTCTTTGATTATATAATCGAAGACGATACATTCGGTGAAAAAAGTTATGAAAGAGCAGAATGCAAAATGCATTTGCGCGCAATAGAAAGCGCAATAGAACGCGCAAAGCTAAGAGAAGAGCAGATTGATGTACTGCTTTGCGGCGACTTGCTCAATCAAATTATCTCATCTTCGTTCACGGCAAGAGAGCTTGATATACCATTTTTGGGTCTATATAACGCATGCAGTACCTTTGGCGAAGCGCTGGCGTTAGGCGCAATATCAATATCAGGCGGTTTTATGACCAAAGTTTCTTGTTCAACCAGCAGTCATTTTTCCACAGCGGAAAGACAGTACAGATATCCGCTCGAATTAGGTACGCAAATGACACCAACGGCGCAATGGACCGTAACAGGCAGCGGCTGTTCTATCCTTAGCGACACAGGGGAAGGACCCAAAATATCTTCAGTAACCATTGGCAAGGTAATAGATTACGGTGAAATTGACGCTAATAATATGGGAGCGGCAATGGCGCCGGCAGCTGCTAGCACAATTATTGCTCATTTGCGTGATTTGGGGCGCATGCCCGATTATTACGATATGATATTGACCGGCGATCTGGGTATATTCGGTTCAGAGCTTGTCAACAAACTTACAGCAAGCGAAGGTATATTTATTGCAGATAGACACGAGGACTGCGGCAAAATGATATTCAAAACCGAACAGACTGTGCGTATGGGCGGTAGCGGCGCAGGATGCAGCAGTCTGGTATTCAATACCTATGTATTGCAAAAACTTAGAAGCGGAGAAATAAAGAAATTACTATTCGTTCCGACAGGCGCGCTATTGTCAAGAGAGTCTTCGCTGCAGGGCGAAAGTATACCGTCAATAGCCCACGCAATATCAATAGAGGTATAATTATGACATCAATTCTCGATTATTTAATCGTATTTGCAATAGGGGGAGCGGTATGCGCTATAGCGCAGCTATTGATAAATTTGACAAAGTTTACTGCGGCAAAAATTCTTGTAACCTTTCTTCTTCTAGGTATTTTGCTTGAAGCGATAGGAGTATTTGACTATATCAAGGACATTGCAAAGGCGGGAATTATATATGAATGTATGGCAGAAGGCTCTATCACGAGGCTGATGGCTATCTTTAACAATTACGCGGACATCCCCCAGATTGG
>SACC01000197.1 GCA_009928745.1 Clostridia bacterium | reverse complement strand
TTCCTTGATATTGGCGATGATATAGCCGGCTTCACCGGTCTTGAGTCCGCTCTGAGCCTGGAACTTGATACCCAGATAGCCTATCTCTTCGATATCGTATTCTCTGCCATTGTCGTCTTCTTTTGTTAAGGGAATATGGTTTTTCTGCCTAGACTTTAACGAATAGTATTTGTAAACTTTGAATTTTGCTATACGCATAATAACAGCTTGTCTATTATTTATGTATTTGACTCCCTTTCTTTCCAGCAAATTATAAAATTCGCTGAACGTATCTTGTACAATATCTTCAACATAATCCAAGTTACTGCATTTCGTGATGACATACGCGATTACCTTTCCGTACATCTCGTCATAAGCCGAATTGAAATAGGCATTGGTGAGCTCTTCCATCTGCCCTCCCTTTACTAATATAGTTCTTTTGTAGAGAGAAATAGTTCCATTTTTATGTAGCCAATTTTAGGTTTTGTGAATTAATTTGTTTTGTTAAAGAAAACAAGTAACTGCTTCCTTAAGAAAGATGCCAAGGAATAAAATATCCTTGGCAACCATGATTATCTTTTAATTTTGATTATTATTATTTCTCCAATATAGCGTTAACCGGGCATCCTGACTCGCAAGCGCCGCAATCAATACAAGTATCAGCATCAATAACATATGTAGCGTCGCCCTCAGAAATAGCATCTACAGGACAGCTGCTTACGCAAGCACCGCATTTAATACACTCTTCGTTTATTACTCTTGCCATAATTATTCTCCTTATTTTAAAATTTATTACTCAATAATTATATCATTATACAATATTTTATGCAAGCTAATTCTTTTAAATCTCGTCGTCAATATTGATATCTGACGGATTTTGTCTTTCTTTTGCGATTAGTTCTTCCAATTTAAATTTCTTATATACAATCAAATCGTCTTTCATGACACGGCAAACACACTCTTTTCTTAACAAATCGTTTTGCTCAACGACGCCTTCTCCTTCAGGAGTGGTAACAGTTGAGCCGAGTTTTGGCATTTCCCTAATTGTCTCAGTATAATAATCGTTTTCGTACTTCAAGCAGCACATTAATTTGCCGCATATACCGCTGATTTTGTTAGGAGCAAGCGACAAGCCCTGTATTTTTGCCATTTTGATAGATACTTTTTCAAAATCAGCGAGATGAGTTGAACAACAGCAGGGACGACCGCACATTGCAAGCGCGCCGCGCATACGAATGTCGTCTCTCTCGTATATTTGTCTTAACTCAATTCTAGCGCGGAGCGCTTGAGCTAGATCTTTGACAAGCTCGCGAAAATCTACTCTACCGTCAGCTGTAAAATATAGTATGACCTTTTTGGCGTCAAAAGTATATTCGCAATCCACTAATTTTAGCGCAATTTCGTGCCTCTGCACCTTTTCTCCTGCAATTTTCATTGCTTCTTCACGTAATGACTGCAATTTGAATATCTGTCTTTCATCGCTTTTGGTTGCCTTACGCAAAACCTGCTTCAATTCTCCTACTAGCTGGCTGTCTAATACTTCCTTGCGTCCGTATGCGACTATGCCGAACTCTTGTCCGCGCGATGTTTCTACTATTACACAATCTCCTTCAATATATTCCTCTGTTTTCGGATCGAAAAAATATGTTTTGGGATTGTTCTTAAACTTTACACCTATTACCTGCATCTATTCTTTACCTCCAGTATGCTCATCAACAGCGAATCCGCAATATTTGTTTTGTTACAGTTCGCTCGTATTTTTTGTTTTGCCCGCCCTATTTCGCTCAAGCAGGGCGCAAGACATTTGCTATTATATTTTCTTCCGAGTTCTCTCAGCTTGTCCTCTCTGCCTGCAAATGTAACTGAGGATATTTTATTAGCGATATATAGTATATCATGAAAAATTATTTCGATTATATCCAGAGTCTCCTCAATCAATTCGCCTTGAAAAATCGGTTTCATTATATGTTTTACCACATCATCGCTTTTGTTCAAATCCAGTAGTAACTCAAGCAATGTATCTACTCTTGCAAAGTACGACTTGTCCGAGTAAAGCCTCAATGCAGTAGTGATTGAGCCGCCCGAGCATCGCGCAAGCGTTGCCGCGAACTCTCTCTCGCACCCCATGTTAAGCAACCCCGCGGCTATTTCCTTTTCGCTGAAAGCGCCGAGCTGTATCTGCTTAGAGCGCGATACCACTGTTGGCAGTATACCTTGCGGCGAGGCGGTAGTCAATATAAAATGCACATTTGCAGCTGGCTCTTCAAGTGTTTTTAGCAGCTTATTCTGCGCTTTTTCGCTGATACTTTCCATATCGCGGATAATATACAGTTTTTTGCCTTTCTCGAATGCGGTAAGATATGTGTCTGACACTATTTCGCCGATTTCCTCAACCTTAAGCGCGCCGCCCAAAGGATTAGGTTCTTTTATGTCAGGCTTGCTTTTCTTGAGTACCCGTGCGCACTCTGCGCAATTAAGGCACCCCCCATGCTTGCAATAGATAGCCAAACAGACATATTCAATCAGCAAATCAAGCGCAGTCTTATCACTGGAAACAAGAAGATATGCGTGGTTAAAATTGCCGCAAATATCTCTTTCCAGCTGCTTATACGCGCTGCTGTTCTTAATTAAAGCTGAAAATTCAGTTCTCATCTCTTAGTCCGTAGGCTCTCTCTATATTTTCTATTACATATTCTATTTTTTTTCGGGTAATCACTTCGCCTTTAAGTATAACAGGAACGCAGGGAGGATACAAGCCTATATCCTCTTTTGCTATTTTGCCTTCCAAATATAGGTATTTATCCTTATTATTGTTAGAAGCCTTAACGATTATATCCCGCTTTAACACTTCTTCAACTTTTCCAAGCAGCTCTCTGTTAAACGGCGTTACTATGAATACAACTCGGTCGTTATCGTACATCTCTAAGTATATACCTGCTTCGGATAGCTTCTGATATACCTCTTTTCCTCTATTGCCTGTTGATAACACCAACCGAGAAAAGTCGTCGTTCAATATTCTTGTATAGCCTATAGGCAGTTCCAGCTTTTCTATTGCTTCCAATACTTCTTTATACATTAATTCGCCATTTTCAAGAAATAGGGCTCTGGCATAATCCATTGTCGCCATAACAAGATACGACGGGCTTGTGCTGTGCGCCATACGTCTGTATGTTATAATTGCGGAGTCAAGCTCCGCATTGTTTGAATGAAGTAGCGCCCCGCCGGTATAAACGGGCATTGTCTTATGCATGCTGTTTACCGTAATGTCTGCGTATTTTACAGCGGATACGGGAAGAAGGGAGCAAAACGCATAATGCGCTCCGTGCGCCTCGTCAACAAGTAGCAGGCGTTGACCAATTAGCTTTCTTATTGTTTCAATATCTTTAGTTGCGCCGTAAGCGTCAGGCGATGTTACGATTACCGCATCAACCCCCGACAATACATCCTCACTGAGCTTGTCTGCCCTGCAATATGGCATATTATATAACAAAAGTCCGTTGAAAACCGCAGCATGACATTCGCCCAGCACAAGTATATTGCGACATTTGTCTTTTAAC
>SACC01000196.1 GCA_009928745.1 Clostridia bacterium | reverse complement strand
GCAGAGGAGATCGCAAGAAGGGCTATGAAGATAGCCGGAGACCTTTGCATATTCACCAACGGCAATCTGACAGTGGAGGTAGTATAATGGAATTCACACCAAAACAGATTATTGAAGAATTAGACAATTTTATTATCGGTCAAGCCGATGCAAAAAGGTCTGTAGCCGTTGCATTGCGTAACAGATACAGAAGAAGTCTTGTAGCTCCGGAGATGAGAGAGGAAATTACTCCTAAGAATATCATTATGAAAGGACCTACCGGTGTTGGTAAAACCGAGATTGCAAGAAGACTGGCAAAGCTTGTAAGAGCGCCTTTTGTCAAAGTAGAGGCAACAAAATTCACCGAAGTAGGCTATGTCGGTCGCGATGTGGAAAGTATGATAAGGGATCTTGTTGAAGCGGCAATCCGAATAGTCAAAGAGGAAAAATTCGAGGAGATTAAGCCTAAGGCTACCGAAGAAGCGGTAAAAAGACTTAACAAGGCGATATTGCCTTTGAGAAAGAAAATTACGCCTGATATTCCGGATGCGCAGCTGCTGGATGAGATAGATCGCGACTTAAGAGACGGAAAGCTGGACGATTTGAAGGTAACTATACAAGTCAGCGAGCAGTCAAAACCCATTCAGATGACGCAGAACGGCGGGAATGCAGAGATTAATCTTGGCAGTATCTTTCAACAGTTAGGCTCAAAACCCAAGAAGAATAAGGAAGTTTATGTCCGTGACGCAATGAAAATGATTGTCAACGAAGTATCCGAAAGCCTAGTGGATATGGACAGCGTTAACGTGGAAGCGTTGCGCCGCGCGGAGCAGGACGGTATCATATTTATTGACGAGATAGACAAAATCGCCGGAGGCAAGAACACGCACGGACCCGATGTGTCACGTGAGGGAGTGCAGCGTGACATATTGCCGATAGTTGAGGGCAGCCTTGTAACTACTAAGTACGGACCTATCCGTACCGACTTTATATTGTTTATCGCGGCAGGCGCCTTCCATATCTCGGAAGTCAAGGATTTGATTCCCGAATTACAAGGTCGTTTTCCTATAATCGTAACGTTGGAGAGTTTGACACGTAAGGATTTTATAAAGATTCTTACCGAACCTAACAACGCTATTACCAAGCTGTACGCAGAACTCTTAAAAACCGACGGCGTTAAGCTCTCATTTACGGCGGACGCTATTGCCAAAGTTGCAGAAATCGCCGAATACGAGAACACAAATAACGAAAATCTCGGCGCTAGACGGCTGCACGCAATAATCGAAATGCTGCTTGAAGAGGTGTCTTTTGAAGCGTGCGGAGAGGCTATCGAATTGGAGATTGACAGTAATTACGTGGAAAGTCACCTTAGCAAGAGCTTCAAAAAGATGAATCTGAAAAAATATATATTATAATAATCGCTAATAATGTTAAAAGGATAACTAATATGATTAATATTCCTAAGGGAACAAAGGATATGCTGCCGCAGGAAAGCTATAAGTGGCACTATCTGGAAAATAATATAAAGGAAATAACCCGTCTTTTTGATTACAAAGAGATAAGAACGCCGGTTTTTGAGCATACCGAATTATTTTTGCGCGGTGTGGGAGAGACTACAGACATAGTGGGCAAAGAAATGTATACCTTTATGGACAAAGGTAATAGAAGTATTACGCTAAAACCAGAAGGCACCGCAGGAGTCGCAAGAAGCTTTGTTGAGAACGGCTTGCATCAGCTGCCGCAGCCCTTGAAATGCTATTACTTTACTCCGGTTTTCCGTTATGAAAGACCGCAGGCAGGCAGACTCAGAGAGCATCACCAGTTCGGAGTTGAGGTTTTCGGAGTGGATACTCCTGCTATTGACGCAGAGGTTATATCGACTGCAAAAATGCTCTTTGAAAGGCTAAATATCAATAATCTGACCTTATATATTAATAGCATAGGCTGCAAGGAATGCCGCGCAAATTACAATGAGGCATTACGCGCGTTTTTTAAGGATAACATTGACAGAATGTGTCCTACATGCAGGGAAAGACTTGTTACCAATCCTTTGCGCATACTTGATTGCAAGGTGGATGACTGTATAGAAATCAATAAAAACGCTCCTTCGATACTCGAATACCTCTGCGACAGCTGCAGGGAGCATCACGAGGGCGTGCAAAATGCGTTGTCTAATCTCGGGATTCTGTACAAGATAGATCCGCGTATCGTAAGAGGGCTGGATTATTATACAAAAACGGTATTTGAATTCGTATCCGAGAATATCGGAGCAAAAGGCACGGTATGCGGCGGTGGGAGATATAATGGGCTTGTAGAGCAAGTAGGCGGAAAGTCTTGTCCGGCAGTCGGTTTTGGAATGGGGCTAGAGAGATTGCTGTTGACGCTTGAGGCGGAAAGTCTTGAGATAGTTAATAATGAGATACCTACAGTTTATATCGGCGATATTGAGCAAAAGGCGTATGTTATGAGATTGGTTGCAGCGTTGCGTAGAGCAGGAATATCTGCATTATGCGATTTGGCGGCAAGAAGCGTAAAAGCGCAGCTCAAATATGCGGATAAATTGGGCGCATTGTATACCATTGTTATTGGCGACGAAGAGTTGAAAAATAGCATCGTCAAAGTGCGCAATATGAAAGACGGCAGTTGCGAGGAAGTGGCAATTGACGAAATAATCGCTTACTTTAAGAACAAGTCAAATTAATTTTACATAGTGAGGAAGCTTTATGGAGTTTTTAGGTAATATCAGACGCACGAAAATGTGCGGTGAGTTCAGAACAAGCGATTTGAACAAGCAGGTTGTCGCAATGGGTTTTGTCGCCAAAGAGCGTAATCTCGGCACATTGATTTTTATCGATTTGCGGGATAGAAGCGGTATTGTCCAGATATCATTTGAACAAAAGGCGGAGGATAACGGACTATTTGAAAAGGCGTCAAGAATCCGCAACGAATATGTTATTGCAGTAACCGGCACAGTAAGAAGCCGCGGCGAAAAAAATATTAACAAAAATATTTTGACTGGCGAGATAGAGATAATTGCAAGCGAGTTAATAATACTCAATGTTGCCGAAGCTCTTCCCATAGTGCTGTCAGACCTTGCGAACGAATCGGAGACTTTAAGACTAAAATACAGATATCTTGATCTTAGAAGACCGTCATTGCAAGAAAAATTGATTATCCGCAGCCGCGTTACAAAGATAGTAAGAGATTACATGGATTATAATAGTTTTCTTGAGATTGAGACGCCTTTCCTTGGCAGATCGACTCCCGAAGGCGCGCGCGACTATCTTGTGCCAAGCAGAGTTCATAAGGGCGAGTTTTACGCGCTTCCGCAGTCTCCCCAACAGTATAAACAGTTATTGATGATTAGCGGTTTTGACAGATATTATCAGATTGCCCGTTGTTTCCGCGATGAGGATTTGAGAGCTAACCGCCAACCCGAATTCTCCCAGATAGATATGGAGATGAGTTTTGCCGATGCCGAAGATTTGATGGTTATTTGCGAAGGACTCATTGGCAAAGTGTTCAAGGATATTATCGGATACACAATTCCCGAAAAGTTGCCGCG
>SACC01000195.1 GCA_009928745.1 Clostridia bacterium | reverse complement strand
GTATGACACAAGGGTGCCGACCACACAGCAGGGGGAGCCCAATACCTGTTGCATAGGGAAGATTATCAAGGATTAACAATAAAGGCAAATTTGACGGCAAAAATATCGACATGAGGATATGGTGTAAAGATTTTATGAATAAGATAACTAACAAAAAAGAACACCGCTTGGTGTTCTTTTGCTTTTATAAAAGTCTAAAGTGTTATCTTTAATTGATACTCTAAGGCTTTATTTCTTAATTGTCTCGGATAGTGATGCCAAGAGTCCGGAGACGTTTTGGATCTCGCTCGGCACGATAATCTTTGTGGATTGCCCGTCTGCCAATGCTTTTAGCGCTTCGAAGCCTTGCAATGTGATATAGCCTACGCCCGGATTGGCTTTGTTGATTAGATTGACTGCCGCAGCTTTGCCTTCCGCCTCCGCAATTAGAGCGATCTTTTCGCCTTCCGCAATGAGTATTCTTGATTCTTTCGACGCTTCCGCTCTCAATATCTTAGACTGCTTTTCGCCCTCGGCAACTAATATCTGCGATCTCTTTTCGCCCTCAGCGCGCAGCATCGTTTCTCTACGCTCACGCTCTGCTCTCATCTGTTTTTCCATCGCTTCCAGAATATCCTTGGGCGGGATAATGTTCTTCAACTCAACGCGATTGATTTTTATACCCCACGGATCGGTTGCAACGTCGAGAATAAGACGCATTTTGTTATTGACGGTATCTCTTGAGGTAAGCGTCTCGTCTAGTTCCATCTCGCCTACGATGTTACGCAGTGTAGTTGCGGTAAGATTCTCAATAGCGTTCATAGGTCTGTCAACACCGTATGTATAAAGCTTGGGGTCGGTTATCTGAAAATATACGACTGTATCAATCTGCATAGTGACATTATCTTTGGTTATAACAGGTTGCGGTCTAAAATCAGCTACAGTCTCTTTTAGTGAGACAGGCTTGCTGCTTCTGTCGAATAACGGCAGAATAATATGCACGCCGGTTTCAAGCGTTTTGTGATACTTGCCCAGCCTCTCAACAGTTAGCGCCGTTGATTGTCTGACAATTCTAATGCCGGTACAAGCTACTGCAAGCAGTAATAAACCTAATACTAAAAATACAATTCCTACTGGTCTCATAATATTCTCCTTTTTATTTGTTTAATTTTTTTATAATAATTTTGTTGCCTTTTATTCCAACAATTTCCACGAATTCGCCGGCTTCTATCTCGGTATCATCGTCGGTCGTAGCATTCCAGATAACTCCGTTAATCTCTAATTCGCCTAGCAAGCCTTCCACAGTGCGCTTGAGAAGTTTAGCTTTTGTGCCGATAAATGTATCAGTATTCGTCTTGCCTTCAGAACGCTGCAATAGATATTTTCTGCTGATTTTGCGCAGACTGACAATCATTGCAAGGGATAGAATCACAAATACTATCAGCTGTATTTCCCATGATATAGCTCTAAAAGCGCTGAGTATCAATGCAACGATGGCGGCTAAAGCAAACCATATCGAAGTCATATTCCAAGTCGTCAACTCAATAACAGTGGCAACAACGATAACAGCAAGCCAAACCCAAAACATAAATTGAGGCATATTTACCCCTCCTATTAAATAATTCGTTATAATTATTATAATATATTAATAGCAAAAAGTCAATTAATAGAACATTTTGCCGCACATTATTTCCTCACAATAATTCTAATGCTGGATAATGTATGAAATTAAAGTAAAAACTGTTTTGCCGCTGATATGAACAAATGTAATTAATAAAAACAATATGCTGATTAATATGATATTCTTTCTTCGTCTAAGCTGCGTGGGATTATATTTATATTGAGCAGCTCTATATTTTCAGTGTGTTGACGAAAAATGCCGTAGTTAGGAAGATCCCAATAGCTAGATAGCTCGTGGTTAATAATGTAAATGTGCGATACCCTTGTTATTTCGGGATAACCAGTCATGGATATTTCATTGGGAAAATTACTAATATCCAGCTCTTGTTCGGCTTCACGGTAAACTATATAAAAATTTTGTATTGATATATCTTTAACTTTATAAACTGCGTTACGATATTCTACGCCTACTATTGCGCTCGGTAGATCTACACCGCCAGCAATAATATCCGTTATAGTTATATTGCTGATTGAGCCTACAATCTTTTCGCCGTCGACACCCATAAATCTTGCGCCCAGCCAAATGAGTAGAGGGGACGTGATGTTGCTCATTCGAATATTTGAGACGGTCAGTTCGCTGACATTCGCGCCGTCGCAAGACTCAATGGCTATTCCGCTGTATCCGCCGGTTATTTCCGCCTTAAAAAAATCGCAATCCGTAAGCGTAATACGCGTAATGTCCTTTTTTGTTTCGGTGCCTATCTTAAAGCAATTAGCTAGCGACATCACTGTGCATTTAGTAATGCTAATATCGGATACATTATTTTTGCCATTGGATTTTATGCAAATACCATCATCACCCGTGACAACAAAACAATGCTCTATCATAACATTGCTACTGCTTACAATGTCAATGCCGTCCGAATTGGCAACGCCTATGTCGTTATTAATAACTATATCTTTGATTTCCACAAATTCGCTGTCTTTGACGCATAATGTCCAGCAGGCGGACTCGAATAGTTCTACCCCCTTAATGACTACGCCCGAACAATCCACAATATTGACGAGATTGACTCTGCCGCTGTTTTTCTTTTCGAATTTTATGCGGCTACGGTGCTCTAAAACATATTTCTTTAGGCTAAACGGATTCATTGGCAAAAATTTCTCCGTTTTTGCGGGCTCTTCGCAAAAGCTACCGCCTCTGCCGTCTATTCTCCCGCCACCAATAATCGCAATATTGCTAGCGCACTCAGCATATATTACGCCTCCGCTAAGTTTGTTGTCGGATGCTTTGTTTTGAGCGTAATCCAGCGAGACGAGCGCTGAACCGCGTTCTATCCATAAAACAACATTGTCTTTTAGAATAACTGTGGATGTCGTGTATGCGCCGCCGGATATTTTGACTACTCCGCCTCCCGAGTCGCTTGCAGCGTCTATCGCGGCATTAATGTATCCGCTATTGTCAGCAGAGGCTAGAGCGGCGCCAAAGTCTGTGATATCGAATATGCTGCCCGCAGGCGCATCGTTATATAGATACTCGTCAAAAGGTATATTTGTTATATGTTCGCCTAATTCGTCCAGCGTATAGTCATATCGGGGCAGTTGAACGCCTCTATACGGAGTCGCGTCATAGCAAGCAGACAAAAACGCTATACTTATACAGGATATTATTATAATTGCAATTATTTTTTTTATCATATTAATTTATTATTACCGCATAATGCGTGAAGAAAATTTGATTTTTGCTTATACATATTACGTTCATATGAAAAGCCATACTCCTCATTTGCGTAGCGATAAGTAAACCGTATATTGTAGTGGCGGTAGCCATAATGAAAATAATTATCAATAAAAATCTGATTTTTCAATTCCTGTCCTCTAAAATTGATATGAATAAGTTTTAGTATATTATAAATAAAAACAGTGAAAAAGTCAATATTGATGTATTATTCGTGTTTAAATCGAATAATAAAAAGT
>SACC01000194.1 GCA_009928745.1 Clostridia bacterium | reverse complement strand
CGTTAGGACCGTACGCAATTATCTTGCGGTCGCCCATCGCTTCTCTTTCACTGTCAGATAGATATGTCAGTCCGAGAATATCGTCGACAAATACATTATTCTCCTTTACAAGATTATCAACAGAACTTTCAAAATAAATGAATTCGAGATTAGGCATTTTTGCAAAAGCTCTGTCTTTTATAACATTAAGACTGCTGGGGAGACGGAGTCTTGCTACGTTAGTACCCTCGAATGCGCGGGCGGATATCTCTCTGATATTATCCCTTTCAAAGCTCGCTCCGTTGTCTACGATATATAGATAATCGTTGTTACCTTGCGGCACGCTAGTATACAGATAGGTGTGCAGCACAGTCTTGTACTTGTTATACAAAGCATCGCTTGTTGACTCGTAATAAGTACTGTCTGATGCCACTTCGATATCGTCAAGCGCGGTACAATACGAGAAAGCGCCTGCGCCGATATTTGCTATACCTGTGGAAATAACAATCCGCGCGATACGGTCATTGCCGTGGAAAGCCGCTTGGAATATATTAGTCACATTATATATTGTTGCGACAGTATAATCTTTGTTATTCTCGGATACGCTGGTTATGGTAAGATTGGGAACAGCATTGCTTTGCGGCTCTTCGCCCTCTTCGCCCTCTTCGCCTTCTATCGGTGTGGTTTCGTTTTCTGCGAAAATTATGCGATCATATCCTGCCGAAGCAAGCACGGTGTGCAGTGTTCCGTCACCATAGAATAATACTCCGCTGATTACAGTATAGCCAGCGCTCGCAACTTCCAATTTTGTAAGATAATCACAGTTTGCAAAAGCTCCCGCGCCGATATTAATTATATTATCGGACACTTTAATACTTTCGATAATCTGTTCGCCTTCGAATGCGTATTCTCCGATATTCTTAATCATTTTGCCGTTCCTGTAAAGCGGTATGGCAAGCTGCGCGTGACCTTCTTCGGTCTCATCGCAAATGTAGCTGTAATATACGGGTACGCCGTCAATTATCTCTACTCTAATATGCTCTTTTAGTCCGGTAATCGTATCGCCGGAAGCGTCATAGGTAAAGCAACCCTTATGAGTGTATTCGTTGACGGTAACACCGAGCAATAGTCTGCAATAGCTCTTGAACGGACTGCCGAAAGGCATTGAAATTGTCAATCCGGGTCTTACTCCGTCAACTTCAAGAAGCGCGTTCATTCCCTTGAATATATTGTCGCCACGGGATATTATATATGATTCAATATAAAGATTACGCAGATAACGGCTGCCGTTAAACGCGCCGTCTGCGATCTCGCTTACATCAGAGTTCGCTCCCAATATATACAAGAAGCTCTTGTTCGCCGCAGGATAAGCTACCAGCGTATTCTTGCCGTCTGCATTATTCTTCTTTAGCAGCGCGTAGGATTCGTCGTTATAGAATGTGACATTGGAAGGATTGACTATTATCTTCTCCAACGCCGAGCAACCCTCGAATACTTTCAGTCCTATACTTTGGACATTTGCGCCAATTGTAATGTTGACAAGATTATTAATCCCGTAGAACGCGCCGTCCTCAATGCTCACCACAGAATTAGGCACAACATATGCCGACTCGGTATTAACCGCAGTATATACGATAAGTGAAGTGAGTACCTTTCTGGTTAAGCTGGTTACTGGGCTTACTTGACTTTCATAGCCGAATAATATGCCTTCCGCATAATTAATCTGTCTTTCTGCTTCGCCTGTTAAGGTCGCGTCATTTCCTTCAATAGAAAGAACGTATGCGCTGTTTTGATCTAGCGAGTAGTATAACTTGAGATAGTGATTCCCTTCCTCAAGCATATCAATTATTGTTTTGTTAAGTTTCAGCTTGTTGTTTACTATAGAATATTTAATGCTTGCGGTGAGTTCAACTTTTGCAACACCTGTCAGTACGAATGCCGAATGCGCGAATATCGCATAACCGTCAAGGAAGGTTATAGCTTCGCTGATACCCGTATAATTCATACTCATAGTATTGGTATCCACAGAGAAAGTAAATAATAACGCGCCTAGATTGTTATAGGTCCTGATATTATAAACGCCCTTTTGCACCATATTGAGCACATCGGCATTAATCGCTATGCCTCCGCCGACAATCACGAACTCAAGATTACCTACAAGCTCAATGCGCTGAACATTAGTAAGCGTAAGCTCAGGATGTTCAATAAATGCGTAAATATATTCAAAAGTGAATATAGGATGATTATTAAGCTTTATCTCAGTTAGATTCTTACATCCGCTTATTGCTCCCGCGCCTATTGTTACTACGCTGTTAGGTATTGTTAAGCGGATAATCTTGTTATTGTTTTCAAAAGCTTTTTCACCTATTGAGGTAACTGTCAGCCCGCCGATAGTCTCTGGAATAACCAAGTCGTTATTGTTGCGCAAACCTATATAAGATTTTACACCGGTAATAGTTATTGAGCCGTCTATTGTCTGATAATTCAAACTAAGCGCGATAAATTCCTCTTGGGTAAAATTCTTATAGTCCACGATGCTTACAAGAGGATTCATACCCATCTCATTGAAATAAGTAAAATAATCTTGCAGTTTTGTTGTAGTAGAGGAGCCATAGTTGATTTGACTGTTTTTATTGCCTGAAGAATAGAAAACATTTAATGTCTCTTCTTCATCGTTAGCGAATGTCTTGAACGCATCTTCATACAGCACAAAGTCTCCGGTGAAATATATCTCTCTGAGATAAGTGGATTCAAATGCTTTTTCACCTATTGCGGTGACATTCTTGCCAACGACTATACTCGGCGCATTACTGCCGGCGAAGGCTCTCGCGCCAATGGTAGTAACGGTATCGGGTATACTGTAGCCGATAACACCGCTGTAATCAGTGCCTGCAAAAGCGTTGGCTGCAATGGAAACTACCTTTTTACCGCCTATATACGCGGGTATGTAGATAAGTGTGTAAGCAGTAGATAGATTGGTCGCCGTGGAATAATCTATCATATAATCAGGATTAAAGCCCAATATTTCGATTTCGTTCGCATTGCCTGCAGTTTCTGCAATCTGGAAGCTATTGAAAGGTATAGCGCTGTAATATTCGATGCCTGCATATAGACAGGAGCGTTCGATATTGTAGCATTCGCCTATACCGAATATTATCAGGTCAGTTCCCTTAAAGGCATCAATGCCTATTGTCGCATCGTTCTGGAAAGCAATCTGTTTTAGATTAACAGCGTTCTCAAATGCGCCGTCGCCGACTTTGGTTACCGATTCGGGCATCACAAACGACTCTGCTGTATTAATATATAGATAAATAAATATAGTAGTTTTATCCTTATTATATAATGCGCCGTTCTCGTAACTAAAATATGCGTTATGCACAACATTGGATATCATCTTCAGTTTATCCGCGCCCTTAAACGCGCCCGACTCGATATCCTGCACTTGTTCGTTAAACTCAAGCGTTTCAACAGAGCTTCCGTCAAATGCGCCGTCTTTAATTACCCTTATGCTCTCGGGGAGCTGATAGGTCTTGTTGGTAGTAAGACAGATATAAAGTATCGACGAAGTCGCGTAATCGGTGAGCGCGCCGTCTACAAATGCATAATGC
>SACC01000193.1 GCA_009928745.1 Clostridia bacterium | reverse complement strand
GGGGAACACAATCGTAAAGCCAAAGAGGCTGAAGAGGCGACTGGCATACCTGAAGGTACTAAAGTTCTAGCTTCAGGTTCGGATAAGGCATGCGAGACACTCGGCGTAGGTTGTATTAATGACTGTTGCGCTTCGCTGTCATTCGGCACAACGGCAACTATTCAGACCACAACGCCCGAATATATTGAGCCGATAACCTTTATGCCTGCGTATCCTGCCGTTGTTAAAGGCAGATTCAATCCCGAAGTGCAGATATTCAGAGGATATTGGATGATAAGCTGGTTCAAGGAGCAGTTCGCAAAGCACGAGGAAGTACTGGCAAAACAAAGAGGCGTTATGCTCGAAGATATCCTTGATGAAAGACTCGAAAATATACCCGCAGGCTGTAACGGCTTATTACTTCAGGCGTTTTGGACTCCCGGACTCAAAGAGCCCGAAGGCAAGGGCGCAATTGTGGGCTTTACAGATGTGCACGACAAGGACCATATATACCGCGCGATAATTGAGGGCATTGGCTTCGGGCTGATGGACGGACTGAAAGCAATGGAGAAGAAGAGCAAGCATCCTGTAAAATTCCTTACGGTTTCAGGCGGCGGTTCTTCGAGTAATATTATCTGCCAGATAACTGCGGATATGTTCGGTCGTCCGGTAAAGAGAGTACAAACCTACGAAACCAGCGGTTTAGGCTCGGCGATGGCTACTTATCTTGGCTTAGGCATTTATGAGAGCGTTGAAGACGCAGTGGAAAAAATGGTACACTTCAGCGATTGTTTTGAACCGAATATGGAGGACCATAAAATATACGCGCAAATATACGATAAGGTGTATAGCAAAATGTATAAGAGGGTAAAACCGTTATCCATTGCCATACGCGATATTATAAAAATGTAAAAGGAGGCAATTATGTCAACAAAACCCTACAAAGATTTTTCACCCGAATGGTATCAGGAGACTGCGCCGAATAGATCGTACCGCTCAATTCTCAAATGGGGCGACCCTAATTTCCATAAAATCCCAAAAGAAAAATTGTTCAAGCTTGTTAAAGCCGAGTTCGGTCTGACCGACGAGTATTTTCAGCAAAAAAGAGAAATGGGATTGGAAGAGGTAAAGTATGACATCCCATCCAAGCTACCCAAAGAGCAGCTTGACGCGCTTAAGACAATGGTCGGAGAAAAGAATTATTCTATTGATGATTATGACAGACTGCAAGTTGCATACGGTCAGACAATGCTTGACCTTATGCGTCTGCGCAAGCATATTGTTGAGAACGTACCTGATGTCGTGCTTTATCCTGATAACAAAGACCAGATAGAAAAGGTTGTGGCATATTGCGCAAAAAACAAGATAAACGTATATGTTTACGGCGGCGGCTCCAGCGTAACACGCGGTACCGAATGTATGAAAGGCGGCGTATCGCTCAATCTGCAACGCAATTTTAATAAAGTTATCGAATTCAACGAAATCAACCAGACCATTACTGTAGAATCTGGCATGATGGGACCGACACTAGAGAAGATACTCAATAACGCTAAGGAAAACTTTAACGCAAAACAGGCATATACATGCGGACATTTTCCTCAATCGTTCGAATATTCTGCAGTCGGCGGCTGGGTGGTTACACGCGGAGCGGGACAGAATTCTACATATTACGGAAAAATCGAAGATATAGTATTATATCAAGAATATTCGACTCCTATAGGTAATATCAAGACCGACCGCACCCCAAGAAGCGCTTGCGGACCCAGCCTTGATCATATTATGATGGGCAGTGAGGGCGCATTCGGAGTATTGACCCATGTTACGCTGCGTATTTTCAAATATCAGCCCGAGAACAGATATAAGTTTAGCTATATGTTCAAGACTTGGGATGATGCAATGACAGCGGTTAGAGAAGTAATGCAGGGCGAGTTCGGTTTGCCTTCGGTATTCCGTGTATCTGATCAGGAAGAGACGCAAATGATGATGCGTATGTACGGCATAACCGACAGTCCGTTAGACAGCTTGCTAAAATTCAAAGGCTTCAAAGACTATGAAAAGTGTCTACTCTTAGGCTTTACTGACGGCGAAAAGCAATACGGCAAAAATGTATATAAGAATATCCGCAGAGTATGCAAAAAGTACGGCGCAATGTCGCTTACCGGTTTTGTTACAAAGAGCTGGGAACACGGACGCTTTACCGATCCATATCTCCGCGATACGCTGCAAGACTTTGGCATAATGATTGATACATTAGAGTGTTCGGTTAATTGGGACAATATGGAACAGGTACACGTCGATGTGCGCAAATATTGCAAAGCAAGACCAAAAACTATTTGTACAACTCATATTTCCCACATGTATCCGCAAGGCGGCAATTTGTACTTTATATTTATCACTCCGCTAACAGAGCTTGACGAATTCAAGGCGTACCACAAAGGAATACTTGACGCAATTCAGCGTTCGGGCGCTGCGATATCACATCATCACGGCATAGGCAAGTTATTCGCGCCTTGGTTAGAGGGTTATATAGGCAAGAAGGAAATGGGCGCGATAGCTGCGCTCAAAAACTATTTTGACCCTGATAATATAATGAATGCAGGAGGCACTCTGGGCTTGGATCTTACCGAAAAACAGAAGGTTTTTACTAAGTAAATTTAATTCAAAGTAAAGTAACAAATAATTATTACGCCGCACACACTTGTGCGGCGTAATTTTACTAATTTACTATAATTTACTATATTTTTTTTCAAAAAACTTGTCATATTTGCATAAAACAGTCAAATATAAGGGGGTATTGACAAAAATCGCTTTTTGTGTTAAAATATGGTAATTACACACGAGGATGGTGCTATATGGAAATTACAGATGTAAGGGTCAGACTCGCCAAGACAGACGGGGGAAAGTTAAAAGCAGTTGCATCAATTACTATTGACGGATGCTTTGCAGTGCACGATATCAAAATAATTGAAGGTAATTCTGGTCCGTTTATTGCGATGCCCAGCAGAAAAACACCTGAGGGAGAATTCAAGGATGTTGCTCATCCTATCAATCCTGATACACGAGCATACATATCCCAGCTAGTGTTGGAGGCTTATGAAAAGCTATTACCAATAACTGTTTTACCATAGTTGTTATAAGCTGAGCAGTCTTAATATTAATTTTGTACGCAGGAAAATCATTTATTTGTATATTTTTTCTTTGTCAATAATCGCTGTTAGCGTTCTTCACCAGCATATCACGCATACAATCAATACTTCCCGCGCCCAATAACAAGACTATACCGTTGTCTTTCGCTAGATTTTTTATTAATGTTACGCATTGTTCGTAACTGCTAATAAAATATTTTTCTTTATGTTCCAGTTCGCAAAATAGCCTTTCCGAGTTGACGCCGTCTGATGGCGTTTCTCTCGCTGAGTAAGTCGGCAAAATTATTACGGTGTCAGCAGAGGAAAAAGCGCCGGCGAATTCTTTTAACAGAGATGCCGTGCGGGAATATGTATGTGGCTCAAATATGGCGATTACTCTTTCATTTTCTTTTTTTGCGGTGCTAATCACCGCTTTTATTTCGCTCGGATGATGAGCGTAATCCGATATAATACGGCATCCATCGAAGTAGCCGACAGTTTCGTAACGCCTCGCTACTCCTTTG
>SACC01000192.1 GCA_009928745.1 Clostridia bacterium | reverse complement strand
GTCATGCCCTTTGCTCTAAATGCTGCTTCCCACTTAGCAAGCTCGCGCGGATTGACTAAGTCGCACTTGTTCAATACAAATACGGTCTTTTTATTCTCCAAAAATTTTTCAAATACAGGATTGACACAAGAATAAGGCGCGCGGCTGTCCAGCAGATAGATAATACTATCCACTTTTTTGAGACTAACCTCCATATTCCTTATTGCTTTGGTCATATGACCGGGGAACCATTGTATTATCATATTATCACTTTAATAAGTCAGGGCGTCTTTCCCTCGTTATTTCCAATTGCTTGGCTTTGCGCCATTCGTCGATTTTCTTATGATTGCCCGAAATAAGCACTTCAGGTACCTCAAGTCCGCAAAAACTCTGAGGTCTTGTGTAATGAGGATATTCCAGATAATTGTCTGAAAAGCTCTCTTCCGTTGTACTCTCTTCGCTGCCTAGTACGCCTTCAATGTTTCTAGCGACAGCGTTAATTACTACCATCGCCGCAAGATCGCCGCTAGTCAAAATATAATCGCCTATTGATATTTCGGTATCTATATCAAGCGCAATCACCCTTTCGTCAACGCCTTCGTAGCTGCCGCACAAAAACATCAGATACTCCTCTTTTGCAAGCTCACGCACCAGACTTTGTGTAAGTTTTTTGCCTTTTGGAGAAAGATATATTCTTTTGTACCTGTGCTCGGGATCGCGCGCTAAAATCGCTGAATGAATGGGTTGCGGAGTCATTACCATACCTACTCCTCCGCCGAAAGGATAATCGTCGGTTTTCTTGTGCTTGTCCTCTGAAAAATCGCGGATGTTGATTACATCAAGACAAAAAGTGTCCTTGGCAAGAGCGCGACCGATAACGCCCGCCTGCATTGCCGCATACATTTCGGGGAATAATGTCAGCACCTCAATCTTCATATACAATTTCCTTGAATGCCTTTTCCTCAAAAACCATACGCCCATTAGCTATATCAATGGCGGTTACTGCTCTGTTAAGGAAAGGTACCATATATTCTTTTTCGCCTTGTATTATTAGCACATCTGCGCCGCGGTTAGGATAAATATCCTTTATAACGCCGATATGGACCTCGCCGACATAAGCCTCGAGTCCGATTATCTCTTCATAAAAATATTCTCCCGTTTTAAGTTCTTTTGCATCTTCGGCTCTGACATAGACTTCCTTACCTCTAAATTCTTCAGAAGTATTTCTGTCCGCAATACCCTCAAGCAACAAAAAAACATCCGAGCCGTTGACTCTGGCGGTGATTATAGGAAAAATCTTGTTATCAATAAATATCTCTTTAAGAGTGCAAAACCCCGAAGGCTTATCAATATAGGGCAAAATTTTCACTTCGCCTTTGATACCTTGGGGTTTTACAATCTTTCCTGCTAAAATTGTTTTCAATGCTTATCTCTCAATTATTTCCACATTATAGCGCTTGTTGACTTTGGTAGCCGCAGCTTTGACAATAACGCGAATAGCCTTTGCGATTTTACCCGCTCTGCCTATCACTTTGCCGATGTCTTCCTTATCAACATGCACATAAATGGTGCGCTCCTCTTCGTTAATGCTGACATCAAATTCTTTATCCCCGCCGATTAGGGAGGATACCAAATATTCAACTAATTCACGCATAGCTTACAGTATTCCTTCTTTGCGTAACAAATTCCTTACGGTATCTGTAGGTTGTGCTCCTGTAGCAAGCCATTTCTTTGCTATTTCAGCATCGATTTTTACTTCAGCCGGCTCAGTCTTGGGATTGTAATATCCGATTTGTTCAATATACATTCCGTCTCTAGCCTTTCTTGAGTCAGTTGCCACGATACGATAGAAGGGATTTTTCTTTGAGCCCATTCTTGTCAATCTGATTTTTACCATTGTATTACCTCCGTGTTTATATAAAATTATTAATTTACTATTTTAATGCCTTAGCGCAACTTTTCTAGAAAAGTTTTGGCTTGCGTCCGCCGCTGCCCATCATTCTTTTCATCATATCCTTGCTGGTTTCGTACTGTTTTAACAGCTGATTAACTTCTTGTATGGTGGTTCCGCTGCCTGCCGCGATGCGCTTCTTGCGATTGCTTTTCAGCATATCCGGATTCTCGCGTTCTTCAAGTGTCATAGAAAGAATAATTGCCTTCATATGCTTCATTCTGTCCTCGTCCACTTCAAGGTCACTGCTCTTAACTTTGCCTGCAAGCCCTGGCACCATACCCAGCATATCGGCTATATTGCCCATCTTTTTCAATCTGTCGAACTGGTCAAGATAATCGCTTAATGTAAAACTTTGCTTGCGTATCTTCTCTTGGAATTTCTTAGCTTCGTCTTCGGTATATGCGTTTTGCGCTTTTTCAATCAGCGTAAGGACATCCCCCATGCCAAGTATTCTTGACGCCATTCTTTCAGGATGGAATGGCTCTAAATCTCCCATCTTTTCTCCGATACCCGAGAACTTTATGGGTTTGCCTGTAACAGCTTTGATTGAAAGCGCAGCGCCGCCTCTTGTATCGCCGTCAAGCTTAGTAACGACAACGCCTGTAATATCCAACAGTCTGTTGAATTCGACCGCAACATTGACTGCATCCTGACCTGTCATAGAATCCACAACCAGCAATATCTCGGTAGGCTTTATCTGCGCTTTTAATTCGGTCAGCTCTTTCATAAGGATTTCGTCAATATGAAGTCTTCCGGCAGTATCCACTATGATTATATCGTGCGCCTTACTGACAGCGTATAAAAGCGCCTCTTTCATAATTTTGACAGGGGCGATTTGACCCTTTTCAAATACCGCTACGCCGGCTTTTTCGCCGACTTTCTGTAGCTGTAATATAGCTGCCGGACGGTATATGTCGCAAGCAACCAACATTGGATTCTTGCCTTGCTTCTTGAGCATTAGACCAAGTTTGCCGCACATTGTAGTCTTACCGCTGCCCTGCAATCCGCACATCATTATAATTGTAGGAGGCTTGTCGGCAACCGCTAATTTGCTGTGAGTGCTGCCCATTAAGGCAATCAGCTCCTCATTGACGATTTTAATTACCTGCTGTACGGGAGTCAAGCTCTTAAGTATGTCCTCACCGACTGCCTTTTCACTGACCTTGTTGATAAAGTCTTTAACGACATTAAAATTAACGTCCGCCTCAAGCAACGCAATTCTTACTTCACGCATCGCCTGCTTTATCTCAAGCTCGGTCAAAGCGCCCTTGTTCTTGAGTTTTGAAAAAATATGGTTCAGCTTTTCGCTTAATCCTTCAAACGTACCCATATCATCCCTCCAACATTTCTCTCAGTTCATTGAGCTTATCTTTGCAATTATCACAATTCGTAATCTCGTCAAGCCCTTTTAGCAACTTTGCCTTCAACTCAACGACGCCCAACACCTTTTCGTATCCTGCAAGTTGAGCTTCTGCGCGCATAACGGTATCGCGCACCGCTTGTCTTGTAATGTTATATTGCTCGGCTATCTCGAACAAAGACAAATCCAGTTCGCAATATTCTTTTAATATGGTCTTTTGCTTCTCGGTGAGCAATCCGCCATACTCGGTCAAAAGCTCCGAAAGTCTTACTCTATCCTCAATATGCATAATACCTGCTTTAAGTTCAACACTGTAAAGTATTAACCCTTTACACCTAT
>SACC01000191.1 GCA_009928745.1 Clostridia bacterium | reverse complement strand
GTGGATTGACTTACCGTATTGCGTATTTAATTAACACAATGAGAGTATCGCCTTACAATATTCTTGCGATTACCTTTACCAATAAAGCGACTAATGAGATGAAAGCGCGTATGGAAAGGCTTGTCGGCGAAAGCAGCGGTTTGTGGGTGTCAACCTTCCATTCTCTTTGCGCAAGGATATTGAGACGACATATTGATTTGCTGGGATACAGCAAAGATTACAGTATATATGACGATATTGAGACAACAAGGGTAATGAAACGCATATTGAAAAACAAACATCTTGAGGAAAAAGCTTTTCTCAACAAGGCGCTTTGGCATATCTCCAATGCAAAGAACAAGGGCTATTCGCCCGAAGAATACACACGCGAAGGCTTTACTGATTCGGATACAATATTCGAGTTATACGACGCCTACGAGAGAGAGCTTAGGCAGAGTAATGCCCTTGATTATGACGATTTGCTATTGAAAACCGTAGTATTATTTCAGCAGTATCCCGAGGTGTTGAGAGAATATCAACACCGCTTTAAGTATATTCATATTGACGAATATCAGGATACTAACCGTATTCAGTATATATTAGTACGTCTCCTTGCGGCAGTTTATGGCAATTTGTTCGCCGTTGGCGACGAGGATCAGAGCATATACAGCTGGCGGGGAGCAGATATTAACAATATGCTGGATTTTCGCAAAAACTATCCTGAGTCAAAGATTTTTAAGCTGGAGCAAAACTATAGAAGCACATCAAGTATTTTGAAAGCAGCCAATGCGCTTATTAAGAATAATACCAGCAGACTTGGTAAAACCTTGTGGACGGACAAGGGCGAGGGCGTAAAAGTAGAGATATATAAGTCGATATCCGACCGTGAAGAAGCTGACTATGTAATACGGCAGATTTCCATGCTGATAAGAGAAAAGGGTTATAGTCCCAAGGATTTTGCGATTTTGGTAAGACTTAACGCGCTGACCCGCGAATTCGAGGAAAGGTTCAATCTTTACAATATACCTTTCAAGGTATTCGGCGGGTACAAATTCTTTGAAAGAAAAGAGATTAAGGACGTTGTCGCATATCTCAAGGCAATCGTCAATCCGCGCGATAACGAAGCAATGCTGCGTATTATTAATACCCCGAAGCGAGGCATAGGCGATTCAGTCCTTGAGGCGCTGACTGCCTATTGCAGCGAACGCGAAGTATGCCTTGCCGATGTGCTGCTTTCTCCTTTAGACAATACGGATTTTGCGCCGTCGATTAAAAAGAAATTGTCTATATTTGCCGAATTATTCTCAAAGCTGCTTTTTGAGACTACAAATATGACTATTGGCGAGATAGTTCGGTTCGTGATACGCGAAGCGGGCTTTGAAATGGCGTATAATAAAGAAGATGAAGAAGATTACAATAAGCTATTGAACATTTTTGAGCTTGTCAACTCGATGGAAAAACACGCCGATGAGAACAAGGACGCGACTTTGTCCGACTATTTGCAGTCGGTTTCGTTAATGACAGATACCGACAATATCGCAACGGACGATTATGTTACAGTAGCAACAGTACACGCAGTCAAGGGACTGGAGTTCCCCGTCGTGTTCGTGGTGGCGCTTGAGGAGAACATATTCCCTTCGGGTATTTTTATTAAGAACGAAAGCGAAATCGAGGAAGAAAGAAGAGTAATGTATGTCGCAATGACAAGAGCCGAACAAAGGCTTTATCTTACACATTCGAGCGCGCGCCGCCGCTTTGGCAAGGATGAATATAACGCAGAAAGCAGGTTTTTGAAGGAGATAAAAGCCGAGCTTTATCCGCAGACTAATACGCGTCCTGCGGCTTATTATCCGCCTAAAAGCGATAGCATCAGCGATACTGTAATGGCAACTCAATACATAAAGAATATAACCGCGCCTATTGTGAAAACAAGTATCAGCGTAACCGCGGGACAAAAAGTGGAACACGCAAAATACGGCGAGGGTATGGTAATATCCGTTAGAGGCGATAATGCAAGTATCGCTTTTGAGGGAATAGGCATAAAGCAATTCAATATGACTATAGCGCCTGTCAAAATTAAGGGGTAATTATGGATAGAATGTATGAGCTTGTAGAATTACTCAACCGTTATGCAAGAGAGTATTACGATGAGGACAATCCTACGGTTACTGACGCCGAATACGACGCTCTTTATGACGAATTAGTAAGTCTACAAAAGGAGCTTGGTATTACCTTGCCCGATTCGCCTACGCTTAAAGTGGGCGGCAAAAGTAGCAGACGTTTTCCGCAATACGCGCATAAAGAAAGACTATACAGCCTTGACAAGAGTAAAACCAAAGAGGGCGTGCATGAGTGGATTGCAAAGCTAAAAAAGACAGAAAGAGAATGTTTTCCGCTTACTTTGGAGCGCAAATACGACGGGCTTACCATTAATCTTACTTATAGTAACGGCAATCTTGTCAACGCTGCAACGCGAGGCGACGGAGTTGTCGGCGAAGTCGTTACAGAGCAAATGAAAACGATAAAATGCATACCTGTTAAAATCAAATTCACGGGAGATATTGAGATACTCGGCGAATGTATTATGCGCTTGTCCTCCCTAAAAGCATATAACGAAACGGCTGCAGAGCCTTTGAAGAATGCGAGAAACGCAGCGGCGGGCGGAGTAAGGAATCTTAATCCCGAGGAAACCGCAAAACGCAATCTTGATTTTTTCGTCTACGGTATAGGTTATTATAAGGGTATTACTTTCCGTACGCAGAAAGACATTCACGATTTTTTAATCAATAACGGCTTCAACAAAGAAGGATATTTCTGTTTGGTTGAAAAAGAAGAAGAGTTGGACAACCTTTTGGATAACGCCGAAGAGGAGCGCGGCAATCTTGATTATCTGATAGACGGTATGGTGTTAAAAGTCAACGAGCTTTCCCTTAGAGATACTCTTGGATATACCGACAAATTCCCCCGTTGGGCGCTTGCTTATAAGTTTAGGGCGGAGGAAGTTGTAAGCCGCGTGCTTGATGTTTTATGGCAGGTTAGCCGCACTGGCAAAATCAATCCTCTTGCAGTCCTTGAGCCGGTAATGATAGCGGGCGCTCTTGTGAAGCGCGCAACGCTCAGCAATTATAGCGAAATAGCGCGCAAGGATATCCGCATCGGCTCGGACGTTTTTGTCAGACGCTCCGGAGATGTAATACCCGAAATACTCGGGGTTGCACAACATAATCCGCAATCAAAAAAAGTTGAAAAACCCGAGGTTTGTCCTTCTTGCGGTAGTAAGGTAATTGAAAAAGGAGTGTTTTTATATTGCTCTACTCCCGATATTTGCGCTCCGCGTATTGTATCGCAGATAGAGCATTTTGCGGCAAAAGACGCGCTCGATATCGAGGGCTTATCTACAAAGACGATTGAGCAGCTATATAACGAAATCGAGATAAATTCGGTAGATAAATTATACGATCTAAAAAAAGAACAGCTCTTAATCCTTGAGGGCTTCAAGGACAAAAAAGCCGATAACTTGATTAACGCGATAATAAGAAGCAAGAATACCACTCTATCAAGATTTTTGATGGGATTGGGTATTCCTAATGTCGGCAAAAAGGCGGCAAAGCAGCTCGAAAGCTGTTTTAAGACCCTTGATAAAGTAAGGGATGCAAC
>SACC01000190.1 GCA_009928745.1 Clostridia bacterium | reverse complement strand
GGGTGCGGACTCTGCGCCGAATTATGTGCTTTCGGAGCAATTATCAAGGAGGAGCGCAAATGAAAATTATCAATGTATTGATTGTCGGAGTAGGCGGACAAGGTACGCTGTTAGCGTCAAGAGTATTAGGAAAATTAGCAGAGATGAAAGGCTATGCCTGCAAGCTTTCAGAGGTGCACGGAATGGCGCAGCGGGGCGGCAGTGTGGTTACCCATGTAAGAATGGGCGACGAAGTATTTTCGCCGATAATTGCCGAGGGAGAAGCGGATTTTATTATAGCTTTTGAAGAGCTCGAGGGTTTGAGAGCCCGTCACTTCTTGAAAAAAGACGGCGAGTTACTTATCAACAGACAGCAGATAATGCCAATGCCGGTAATAATAGGTGTGAAAACATATCCTAAAGATATAGTGGCAAAAATTAAGAAAGAGGGCATCAATGTACTTGATATGGACGCTTTGAGTATAGCTAACGAGTGCGGCAACAGCCGAGCTGTCAATACTGTAATGCTCGGATTGCTTCTTCGCAGGCTTTGCGTGGATAAGGAAAGCGCAAAAGAGATAATAAAGGCGGTCGTACCGGCAAAACTTCTTGAGGTAAATTTGTTGGCTGTAGAGAAAGGATACGACTATTATAATTAAGGTGGGGGATGTATGAATTACTTTGACGAGAAAAAAGAGACAATGCCTAGAGAAGAACTGAAAAGGCTTCAAAGTGAAAGGCTGATTGAAACGGTAAAAAAGGTGTACGAAAACGTGCCGACATACAGGGCGAAGATGGACAAAATCAATCTTAAGCCCGAAGATATTAAGAGTATTGACGATATAGTTAAATTGCCTTTTACCGAGAAATATGATTTACGCAATAATTATCCTTTCGGCATGTTCGCGGTACCGCAATCAAAAATTGTCAGATTACACGCGTCAAGCGGTACTACAGGTAAACTTACGGTTGTTGGCTATACCAAGAAGGATATAGAAGTCTGGTCGGAATGCTGCGCAAGATCGCTTGCAATGACCGGAGCAACCAACGAATCCACAGTACATATCGCCTACGGATACGGCTTGTTTACCGGCGGTCTTGGTATGCACTACGGCAGCGAAACGCTCGGCGCAACGGCGGTTCCCGTATCTTCAGGCAATACCGCAAGACAGCTGATGCTGATGAAGGATTTTGGTGCGGATACGCTGTGCTGTACTCCCTCATACGCAATTTATCTTGCCGAAGAATTGGAGAAAGGCGGTGAGAATATCGCTGATTATAAACTGAAGAGAGGCGTATTCGGCGCGGAGCCTTGGTCGGAGTCAATGCGCAATCAGATAGAGCATAAGCTGAAGATAAAAGCATATAATATATATGGTTTATCCGAGATAAGCGGTCCGGGAGTTGCTTGCGAATGCGAGGCGCAGGACGGTATGCATATTTTTGATGATTATTTTTATCCGGAGATAGTGGATACGGATAGTTTGCAGCCTGTCAGCTATGGTATGGAAGGCGAATTAGTGTTCACAACGCTTGCAAAAGAAGGTATACCGCTTATAAGATATCGTACAAGAGATATAACTACACTTTCACTTAAGCCTTGTGCCTGCGGCAGAACGAGCATTAAGATGGGCAGAGTGTTCGGAAGAAGCGACGATATGCTGATTATCAGAGGCGTTAACGTATTCCCGTCTCAGATTGAAGCGGCGATGCTTACCTGTGAGGGAATAGAGCCGCATTACCAAATCATCGTGAGCAGAGTGGATAATCTTGACACATTGGAGCTGCAAGTAGAATTATCCGAAAAAGTTTTTTCCGACGAAGTAAAGAAAATCGAGGAGTTGAGAATGAAAATTCAATCAGCTATACAGTCGGGTATAGGTGTTTCGTGCAAAATTAAGCTGGTTGCTCCAGGGACTATGCCAAGGAGCGAGGGCAAAGCGAAAAGAATTGTCGATAACAGAAACTTAAGAGATTAATTAGGAGGAAGGGAAAATGTTTGTTAATCAAATAGCAGTGTTTTTAGAGAACAGCAAAGGCAGATTGAAAGAATGCGCAAGTGTTATAAGCAATGCGGGCGTGGATGTGGTATCTATGTCCATTGCAGATACAAAGGATTTTGGTATACTCAGAGCTATTACCCGTGACAACGCTAAGGCAATGAAAGCGTTGAAAGAGGCAGGTTTTATCGTATCAAGCAATGACCTTATCGGCGCGCTGGTTGAGGATAGACCGGGCGGTTTGACCGAAGTCCTTTCCACGCTTGATACCGCGGGAATAGGTATTGAATATATGTATTCTTTTGCGAATATCGACGCGCAAAACGCGCTGATACTACTCAAGGTAGATAACGAGCAGCTTGCTATAAAAGTACTTAAAGAAAGCGGAGCAAAGCTGGTCGAAAATAAAATTATCTAATCATTAAGGAGCGCACCATAGGTCTTTCTGTAATTGTGGATATCGGGGCGATACGCTCCAATATACAAAAGATAAGACAGAAAACTGGCAAGAAAATTTTGCTTATGATTAAAGCGGAAGCCTATGGTCACGGTACATTAGGGCTTGTCCACAAACTGCAAGATGCGGTGGACGCGTTCGGCGTTGCCGACACCGAGGAAGGCGCAAAACTTATTGAATGCGGTTGTAAAAAGCCTATTTTGATAACCTGCGATTACGAGAATCCTGTCAGTATAGTCAAATACGGTTTTACGCCCTTTGTGTTCACCAAAGCGCAGATAGCGGAGCTTTCAAAAGCTGCAGACCTCTACAACAGAACAATAAAAGTGCATATTAAAGCAGAGAGCGGAATGGGTCGTTTTGGTACGCAAAATGCGGAAATGTCAAAAGCTCTGGCAATTATTATTGCTAACACAAACAGAGTGCGTTTGACTGGCATTGCTACTCATTATTCAAGCGGTGACAAGGAGAATGTCATAAGACAAAACGCAATATTCAGGGAACACATTTTTGAGGTGGAAAGGGTATCCGGAAGGTTGTTAAGACATTCCGCTTCCACCCTTGCCGCTCTTAATACAGGCGGCATTTATGATATGCTGCGTATAGGGATAGGCGCTTACGGCTACGGCGGCGGGCTGACTCCCGCAATGAAAATAGTTAGCAGAATTATCGCTATCAATAGACTTGGCGAGGGCGCTTGCGCAGGATATGATAATATTTATTGCGCAGAAGCAGCCAAAGATATTGCGATAATTTCCGGCGGATACGCTGACGGCATATCGCGCTCATATGTAGGCGGATACGTCAGCATAAGGGCAACAGCGCACCGTATAGTCGCGGTGTGTATGGACAGCTTCATTGTCGAACTGAGCCGTCCTTGCCGCTTAGGCGATGAAGTAGAGATACTTTATCCTGATAACAGCGCGCAAGATTTGGCAAAGCATAGTTTAACAATCCCGTACGAAATACTTACTTCCTTCAAGGGCAGAATAAAAAGGATATATAATGATACAGAAAGTGAATGACGAACCTGAACTTGCGTATGAAATGGCTGCGCTCCTCTCGGGGATCGGCGTCTATGTGAACCTTATTCCATACAATCCGGTGAAGGATACCTATAAACGGTCAACTCCGGAGCGGATCAGGGCTTTTTCCGCGATTCTCTCGCAGCTCGGCATTGAAAATGAGATCCGTAAGGAAAAAGGAACGGACAT
>SACC01000189.1 GCA_009928745.1 Clostridia bacterium | reverse complement strand
CTGTATGGTATCGCAAGTATCTGAGAAGGTGCTCTCATCTGTCAACCTCCGTTGTTATGTAATTCTTTAATATATCCCTCGTCATTCCACCTGTCTATGCGCCGAATGCCGTCATCGTCGATTGTCATAAATGACACGCCGCCGGGAAAACCCGAATACTTGAATTCGTGTATATCCATACCAAGCCATACCGCCTGCCAAACGCTGAAAAACATACCGTGCGAGACAATAATAATATTTTCCGCTTCGTCTTTTACTATTTTTTCACAATAATCCGAAATTCGGTTCCAGAATTCGCGCCAGGTTTCGGCGTTGTGAAACTGCCTGTCGTCAAAGGAATTGACAGACAGAGCGTTTTCTTTTGCCCATTTGCTTGTTTTCCCGACGGCTTCTCCGGCATTAAATTCACGAAGTTCTTTATGCTGTTCTATTTTTACGCCCATATAACGGGCAAGCGGTTCGGCGGTCTGCCATGCGCGCATTAAATCGGAAGAATAAATTTTATATTTCCGCCCGGAAAGCTCGGCGGAAAGGTTTCTGCCTATGTTTTCCGCCTGTTGTTTTCCCGCTTCCGTAAGCTCCCAGTCGGTCCACGAACCCACCATTCCGTTGGTATGGTGTATGGATTGAGTATGCTGGATTGTGATGATTTTTTTCATATCCCACCTGCTTTATAATTTTTGATATACCAGCTTGGTATTATGTTTTGCATATTATCGTACCAACGCAGAACATCGGCGCACAGCTTTTTCCTTGAATCTAACTCCTCAGGGAAACAGTAATATGCCCAGGGAACGGACGAAACCGCGCTTATTGAGCTATAAAACGCAAGCATACGCCAGAATTCGTCCGGTATGTTACCGCCGAAATAACCGTCTATCAATCCGGTTGAAAAATGCGGGGTTTCCTGCATTGTTATTTCAAGCCACGGATCACCGTAGCAATTATACAGATGAATTTCCCAATCGATTATGTATATTTCATTTTCATAAAGCATCATGTTTCCCATATGATAATCGCCGTGAAGATAACACTGCGGACGCGACTTCAACAAACAACGGTTATTGTTAAAATAATCGATAATAATACCGGCGCCGTCAACTGTGACGCCGCAATCATGAAACGATTTGATACTGTCGTCAATAAAGCCGCTGTAGCGGGTTTCCCAGATCTCTTCGGTTATATCGGATTCAAGTATAGGTACGCGGTGTATTTTGTTTAGGATCATACCGGCTTTTATCCCGAGTGCGTATTGTTCGGCTTCCGGAAAGCCCGAAAGTACAGTTTCGAGATTTACCCCATCGCACCATGCCGTCAGCTGATAAACGCTTTGACCTCCGTCACAGACACCGAATTTCACAGGCTCCGGCATAGGTATTCCGTAAGCCGACATTTGCTTCATACGCTCAAATTCGGCTTTTTTCTTATCAGATTTAATAATATCGGATAAACGAAGCATAAAGCGGTCGCCGGAGGCAGTTTCGATATAATACTTTTTATCGCCCGATAAACCCTTGTCTATAGGCTTAAAAACCTTTATGTCAAATTTTCTCTTCATATCCGCATAAATGCGGGCTTCAGAAATACATGTGTTAATAAATTCGGTTTTGCCGTTACAATAAGCTTTTCTGTCAGCAGAAAACTTTTCTGCCAATTCGATTTTCAGCTTTTCATATATGGCAACTTTTTGAGGAAAAGCGTTCATATAATCACGAAAGACGATATGATTATTCCACTGCTCGCTGCCTATGACAACAATATGTAAATTGCATAAGACAATATCGCTCTCACGATTCTCTTTGATAGCACACAAAATAATACCCGGCAATGGTTGATTCGATGATTTATAGACACCGTTTTTAGCAAGCTTCGGTAAAATATCATCTAACATATCAAAGTTCTCAACTCCAAGTACAATATCAAGCATCGGTTTTGCCTTGATGTTGTGTATCGCCGTGCTGCCTATATGTTGAATGTCAAGCGCGGTGTTCCCGAATATTTCCTTCAGTTTATTTATTGCTTCCGCCGCTTTTTCCTCCCACTCGCTCTGGTGGTCAAGAAGAGCGACTTCATTTTGTTTCAATCCGAGCATATATAATCCTTTCCGCTTTCATGCTGCTTTTAGCGACAATCAGCTTATCTTGGTATATCTGAAGCATCCTTACGAATTCGTCTCTATTGTTTTCAAAATTGCTTGTCCACCTGAACATACATTTAAACATATGAAGCGTCGGTTTATAGTAGCTTTTTTCAAGTCTTAGCTTCTGCTTGATAAAACGCTTTATTATTCTGTACCTGCGAACATACAAAGGAGGGTCAAGAAACAGAATAATATCGGAAATATTGAGCAGTTCATGGTAACTTTCCCGGTATACGCCTTCAAAAATATAATCGCCTTTTCGGTCAATTTCTTTGATAATAGAAATCTGCTCCTCGGATGTGCGTCTCCTACGGGGAATGACGCTGTCATCATGAGCGATACTGTCAAGCTCGTAATACGGGATATTCAGTTTTTCGGATATTCGTTTCGCCAAAATCGTTTTACCGCCGGCGACAATACCTGTTATGTAAAGCTTCATTAAAACTCTATCTCTTTCGATATTTACAAAGTGTAATTTATCTTGCCGGCACTCATTCATTCGTTATATGCTATAAATGTTCCGTATTCCTTGGGGATTGTGATAACACCGTCTTTTTTATGCTCCTCCAGCATTGAAAAAATTACGCTGTCGGGAATTTTTTGTAATTCATCGGTCCACATAAGAGTGCGAATATAGCTAATCAGATCGTTTGTATCCGTAACCGCCAGCGAATCTTCATACAGCTTTATTTCTATACGGCTGAAGTGAGGTTTTAGGCATTCCGTTCCGTTTTGCAACGTAAACTTCATACCGTCCGTTTTCGGCAGGCCAAGCGCTTTTCTTATGAATCCGGCTATTCCGTTTTCGCCTAATGTCGCGGCATAGAATTTTCCGCCGCATTTTAGAACCCTTTTAATTTCCAGTAAACCCTTTTCTATATCCGGTACATGATAAAGCATCATATTGGCTATCACGATATCGAAACAACCGTCCGGATACGGTATATCCTGAACATCGATAGTTTGATAAGAAATGCTTTCGTTACCGATAAGCTCTTTTGCGGTTTTTATCATGCTTTCGGAAAAATCCGACAGTATAAGACTTACATGTTCCGGCAGGTCGCTGTAATGCTCCGCCCAAAGCTTACCGTTTCCGCAACCCAGCTCAAGAATTCTGTCCCCGGGTTTTATGTCATAATTCGAATAAAGCCAATTGAACCAGCCGAATTTGTTCGTGCTGTATTTTTCGTGAAGCGAAATTCTGTTTTCAAGCTTCGCAGCGGTGGCATACTGCTGCTTAACGGTATCGTTGTTTTCTAAAATGTTCATCACTTTTTCCCCGTCATAAAAAATAATTGTCAGTCTTAATCGGTATAGGAAAAATAATCCTCACGGTTATAATAACCCATATCATATTCAACGCGCACATAATTATTGATTATATCAAGAATTTTACCAACAACCTTGTCGACCGGTATATTATCAGTACGAATTCTGAATTCATTGGGTAACTCAATGCGGCTTTTTATGGCTTTGTTCAACTTTATGGCACTTTCCCAGTCTTTATAGC
>SACC01000188.1 GCA_009928745.1 Clostridia bacterium | reverse complement strand
CCATTACGCCGCCGATAGCGTATACCTCTTCGACCTCAGCGCCTGACATAAAACGAACCATATCAAAATCGTGTATCGTCATATCAAGGAATATGCCGCCGCTGCAAGCTATATAATTAACGGGTGGCGGAGCAGGATCACGCGAGGTAATTTTCAGAATATTGAGTTCTCCTATTTTGCCGGCGGCTACAGCTTTTCTCGCCGCTGCAAAATTATGGTCAAAACGGCGGTTAAAACCTACCTGATATTTGACTTTTGAATTTTTGAGCGCTTTCATTACTTCCATTATCTTAGTTACGCTATGGTCAACCGGTTTTTCACAAAAAACATGTTTGCCGGCGGCTATTGCCTCAAGCGATATTTGCGAATGCGTATCCGTCGACGAACAAATAAGCACTGCGGTTATCTCCTTATCGTTAAGGATTTCGCGATAATCGTCATAAACTTTTTTTATACCGATTTTGCTTGCCCAGATTTTTATTTCTTCATTGATTTTGGGATCGGCGATTGCTTCGACAACCACATCTTTTATGTAGCCGATAGATTGACAATGCACCTTTCCTATTCTGCCTGCTCCGATAATTCCTACTTTAATCATATCACTCCTTCCTTATAAAAAGTTATACTTTACAGTCCTGCTGTAGTTTTAATAAATTTACGCGCTTTTATAGCGTACTCTAAGGGATTCGCCTTGGCGGGATCCTGCTCCGCCTCTACGAGCAGCCAGCCCTCGTAATTAGCGTCGGATAGTATCTTGAATATGCTTACAAAATCCACCACTCCGTCACCCGGTACTGTGAACGCTCCCTCTCTCACACCCTCCAAAAAACTCTTGCCGTTTTCCTTGACCCATCTGACAGTGTCAGGACGAATGTCTTTTAGATGCACGTGCTTAATGCGGTAAGCGTATTTCTTTAGCACCGACAGATAATCTTCGCCGCAATATGCAAGATGACCCGAATCGAACAACAGCGACAATTTGCAGGCGCTTGTGTTATTCATCATACGGTCAATCTCGGCTTCAGTCTGTACGACGGTGCCCATATGGTGATGAAAGGTAAGCGATATGTTATACTCTTTGGCAACTTCGCCTAATTTGTCAAGTCCCGTACACAACAGCTTCCATTCATTGTCGTTCATCTTATACTTATTATCAAATACCGCGAGCTCTGTTCCTTGAATACTGTGACCCTGCTCACTGACTCCGATTACTTTGGCGCCCATTGCTTTGAGGAACTTGCATTTTTTGCGAAATTCTTTTTCCACCTCTTTGTAGGGCTTTGTGGTGAGGAAAGTAGAAAACCAGCAGTTTGCGATTCTCAATTTGCGCAGTTTTAGCGCTTTCTTCAATTCGCTGATTTTTGCGGGATACTTATTGCCTATTTCGCATCCTTTGTATTTCGCAAGCGCCATCTCCGATACACATTGCTCAAAGGTTACTTCCTTGCCCAAATCGGGCATATCGTCGTTTGTCCAGCCTATTGGGGCTATTCCGATAAACACTTTTTTCTTGTCAAACATACAACACCTTGCCTTTATTATTAAATAATATTTTATTTTAACTAATCTTTTTTAGTATTTTCTTGCGCGCTTAAGCTGCTTGGTTTTAATCTCTAAGACTTCTTTTGCCTTTTTTGTTCTTGGAAGCGTGCTGCAGCCTGTGTTCCACCAACCGTTATAGCCGTGAGTCATCGTTTTTGGTAATACTTTTATATCTATAAGCGTGGGAAGCCTTTGCAATTTTGAATCTGTTAATGCCGCTTTCAATTCGTCAAGCGTACGCGCCGTATAGCTGATATAGCCGTATCCCGAAGCGATTTTTGCATAATCAACGGGAATGTATTCGCCGTTCGGTATAATATCCTCACCCTTGCGGTATCTGAATTCGGTACACGCGCTATCAATGCCCGTACCCATCTGAAGATTATTGATACATCCGAACCCGCCGTTGTCGAATAGTAAAATGTTAATCTTCATGCCCTCCTGCAAGGCGGTATGCATCTCGGAGTGCAGCATCAAAAAGCTGCCGTCGCCAACGAACGCGTAGACCTCTTGACTAGGACTAGCGAGCTTTGAGCCTAAAGCACCCGCTATTTCATAACCCATACAGGAATAGCCGTATTCCATATTGTAGGTATCGGCAACCTCTGTCGTCCACATTCTCTGCATACATCCAGGGAGACTGCCGCTTGCGCCGACCGCAATTGCGTTATCTGCTATAATATCCCGTATTGCAGCAAGCGCCGAAGTCTGACAAACAGCGCCGCCGCTGATTTTTGCAAAGTCTTCAATAGTGTTTTTTGTTTTATCCTCAACCTCACTCACAAAGTCCTTGCAATAATCAATGTTGGCAAGTCTATTATATTCTTCGCTCCATAGCTTCTTAGCGTCTTTAATCTCCGTCGTATATTTGCTGTAATACTTTTTCTTTGACAATATCGCCGTAAGCTTTGCAAGCGCGTAGCCTGCGTCTGCGCTTACTTTGATAGCGTCCAGCTTATTAGCGTGATATGAGTTGACGTTAATTGTAATTGTCTTTGCTGAAGGATACAAGGACTTTGACGCTGTGGTAAAATCGCTAAACCGAGTACCCGCACCGATAACAATATCAGCATCTGCGGCAATTATATTAGCCGCCAGATTCCCTGTTACTCCAATGCCTCCAAGGTTAAGCAGATGCGAAGAAGGAATTGTTCCTTTACCCGCCTGCGTCTCGGCAATCGGGATATTAAAACTCTCTGCGAACGCTATTGCCTCAGCTTTTGCCTTTGAATACCTTACGCCGCCGCCGATTATTAGCAAGGGTCTTTTTGCCTTGCGTATTGCTTTAACTGCTTCCTCCAGCTCTTCTACTGCCGCGGGTTGTCTTATTATTTTGTGGATTTTCTTTTCAAAAAATGATAGCGGATAATCATAGCTTTCGCCTTGAACATCCTGCGGCAACGCAATGCAAACAGCGCCGGTATCTGCCGGACTCAGTAATACGCGCATTGCGTTAAGTAACGCGGTCATCACCTGTTCGGAACGGTTAATCCTGTCAAAAAACTTTGCTACGGGACGAAAAGCGTCGTTTGTCGTTATATTAAGGTCATAGGTTTGCTCAACTTGTTGCAATACGGGATCTGGCTGACGACAAGCGTAAGTATCTCCTGGGAAAAGCAATAGCGGTATATTGTTGACGGTAGCGGTAGCCGCCGCCGTAACCATATTAGCTGCGCCCGGACCAATTGAGGAAAAACAAGGTATAATTTTCGTGCGGTTGCTCTGTTTTGCGTAAGATATTGCCGCCTGCGCCATGCCCTGCTCGTTTTTGCCCTGCATTACCTTGATATTATGCTTGCTCATTGCAAGCGCTTCACCTGCGCCCAGCACGCATCCGTGACCGAATACCGTATATGCCCTTTCTACGAATTTGTTAACTATTCCGTCAAAAGATACATACTGGTTATCCAAATATCTTATAATTGCTTCACCTGCGGTAAGCTTAATAGTTTTCATCATTTCCTCCCGTTTAATTAAACAAATAAGTTATTTAGCTTATTGGATAATTACGTTATTTCGCGATTATTTTCCAGTAGCCAAACGTATCGCGGATCGTCAATTCTTGTTCTTTCCCACGGATTATTGTCAAGATGTCTGATCATCCAGCAACAATACATTGGGTATCCC
>SACC01000005.1 GCA_009928745.1 Clostridia bacterium | reverse complement strand
GTATACGCCTTCGCTGTTAGCTATTCCCACAAGCTCCAGCAGAGATATTGTCCTTTCTTTTACTTGTTCTTTGCTCATTTCCTTGTAATGCAAGAAAAGCACCTCGTCCACTTGCGCGCCAATGCGGAAAACGGGATTAAGACTGGTCATAGGCTCTTGAAATATCATGGACATTTTATTGCCCCTCAAAGATTGCATAACTTTATCGGGAGTATTAACGACATTATATACTTTTTCACCCGAATTAAAGCGTATTTCGCCCTCAATGGTCTGTCCCTGCGGTCTCTGTACAAGTTGCATGAGGGAAAGACTGGTTACTGATTTGCCGCAACCAGATTCGCCTACAACGCCTACAGTTTTGCCGTATGGAATATCAAAAGATACGCCGTCAACCGCTTTAACCGTGCCTATATCGGTGAAAAAATAAGTGTGAACATTATCGAATTCCACTACATTTTCCACGTTACGCATTGTCGTAACATATTCTTCTTCAGGTATGAATCTTCTTTTTCTTCTGCGCTCAATAGCGTTGGTAATTTTCTTGTTTTTACGCGAAATTTTTGCAGAATCTCTAGCGGATATATAGCTCGATTTTTTACGCTCGCGCGTTTCAAACTTTTGTTTTATTGCGGCGACTATGCCGAACTTGCTTTTTTCTTCTTTCATGTTGGCACCTCCTACCGCTTCATTTTGGGGTCAAACGCATCGCGCAGACCGTCTCCGACAAAGTTAAACGCTATAACTGTAAGACATATAAGCAAGCCTACAGGTATCCAAATATATGTGTATTCCACCATTGCTGACGCAGTGCTTACGGCGTTAATCATAGCTCCCCACGTTGCGAGCGGATATTTTGCGCCAAGACCTAAGAAGGACAGCGTTGATTCGGTAAGAATAATGCCGCCCAGTCCCATAGTGGCGTTTACAATAAGCTGTGGCATAACATTAGGGACAAGATGACGGAATATTCTACGTGATGCCTTAAGTCCGGTTGCTTCAGCAGCAATCATAAATTCTTGCTCACGTAATGACAGTATTTGACCGCGGACAAGTCGCGCGATACCAGACCAGCCCAGAATACCCAGAATGACCATAAGATACATAATTCTGGTATATGGGACCATTCGCACAGCGTCAAAGAACGCGCCCATAATAATCAAAAGAGGCAATGTAGGGATACAATTAAAAATATCCACAAGACGCATGATAAGGTTATCTATCCATTTCCCAAAATAACCTGCGATGCCTCCCAAGATTACACCGATAAACAAAGCCAAGAAAATGACGACGAAACCTATGATTAGCGATATCCTGCCTCCGAACATAATGCGGGTCAAGACATCCATACCGTTAGCGTCTGTGCCTAGCCAATGTGTAGCAGAGGGCTTGTCATATATGTTGATAAGATACTTTTCTTGATAGTTCCTTAATACAAAATTGGATAACTTTCTTTCAAGAGTGAATTCTGCAACGCCGTATACGGGATTGTCTTCATCGTCAAGCATTTCGTTGCCTTCATCGTCAAGCAATATTGTATAATAATTAAAATGCGTTTCGGTTATATTATCCTCAAGCATATTTAATACTGCTTGACTAAGGCTCATTTTAAAACTAATCGATAAAGTATCTTCACCATTAAATCTTCTAACGGCAAAGGTGCTCATATTAGCAAATGGTACTGCCGTGCCGCCGGTTATATCGGATATTACTGTCACTCCCGATTCGTCTTCTTCAACTGAATATGATTTAGCTCCGAATACAAAGTTGGCGGCGCCGCCTTCCATTGCGCCGAAAACGGCGATTTTGAAGTCACCGCTCAGCTCTGCTATAGTGTCGTAACGGTCAAAGACAAAGGTTGACGCAAATAATGCCTCCTGCACGCCTAAATCCTGCAATATCTCATAGTTACCTTGATTATCATTGTTCAAAAGATAAGTCTTGCCCTCAAACATAAAGCTTTCTGCAGAAAGGTTAGCTTTGACGGCGCTTTCAAAAGCCCCCCCAAGCGTCTCGTCGTTATAAGCAAAATTCCCGTCAACTAATACTTTAGTAATATTGTAAATTACTTTTGTACTACCCCGCTTTACGATAAAGGTATCACCGTCAAATACAAATGTCATCGTATTTTCGGTAATACTTGTCTGTACTGCGGTAATAAAAAGACTTTCGTTAGTTACGGATTCGTTAAGGGTTGCGGTGCTGCTTGCTGTGTCATATACGCCGAACGCAAAATAGTTAGAATATGCGCCGATTTCTTCAACCATATCAAATGTGAGTACGTAAACCTTGTCGTCTACTTTTTTGATAGTGTACTTATTATTACTAGAATCATAGACAACTCGTGAAGTCTCTCCTGCCGCCTTCATCTGCGTAATATAAGAATTAACCATGTTGCGCACCGAATAGTGAATGCTGTCCTTATCCACTATATAATAGTTTTCATAAGTGGTTCGCTCCGTTGCCGTTGCATAGTCAAATAATATGATGTCATTTTTATAGAAAACTTCTTTTTGGTCGTAAGGTATTATCCATCCTCCTAAGAAGCAGAATGCGAACATAAAAATCAAGATAGATAAACCAACAAGGGCAAGTTTGTTACGGAAAAATCTTTTCGCCACAAGCACTCCGGGCGAAATTACCTTAACACGCCTTGTATCGTCAAGCGCTTGCTGAGGAATATCACCGGGGAGATTTTCGTCCATCTCCGGCGCATTTGTGACCTTATTTATATCGTTAAGGTCTTCTTCTTTTATATTTTCGATTTTTGTCATATCTCTCTTCATACGCGCCTACTAATTAATTCGTACACGCGGATCAACCACTGCATACAATATGTCGCTAATTAAGGTACCTAACAAAGTTAATATTGCCATAAAAGACAAGTAGAACATAGTGAAAGGAATATCTCCCGAAATCATTGCGTGATAAGAAGCGTATCCTATGCCCTCAATGGCGAACAGTGTCTCGGTAATTAACGCTCCTGCAAACAAGCCGGGTAACGAACCGCCGAGAATAGTTACAATCGGAATTAATGTATTTCTAAAAGCATGGTGGTTGATAACGGTGCGCTCGGGAAGTCCCTTTGCGCGCGCTGTACGGATATAGTCGGAGTTCAACACTTCGAGCATATTAGTACGGGTATATCTCATCATTCCGCCTATGCTTATAACTGTCAATGTAATAATTGGCATAACAAAATGTTTTGCCACATCGAAAAATTGTTGTATTTCGTTGAGTGAAAGATAATTCCTTCCCCTCATTCCGCTCAAATCGAACCAGCCCAGTTTTACGGCGAATATTAGTTTCATCACCGTTGCGACAAAGAAGGTCGGTAGCGAAATGCCTATGAGCGAAACTACAGTCACCGAATAATCGGTCACGCTGTATTGCTTTTTTGCGGCGATTACGCCTAAAGGTATGGCTATGAATATTTCCAAAACGAACGCAGCCATTCCAAGATAAAAGCTGTTCCAAATTACTTTCTTGAATTCGTCAACAACAGGAATATTGTAGTACCAGCTATCGCCGAAGTTACCTTTAATCGCTTGACCTAACCAATGGAAAAATCCTGCGATTACGCCTTTATCCATTCCGTATTGAGCATTAAGTTCTGCAAGCCATTGCGCCGCGCTTTTTTGACTGCCGGGCTTGGTTGCAAGCTCTCGCGCCATTGTCTCAACGTAACTGGTTGGCAAAGAATGCATGATGGTGTATATAACCAGCATTACAAAAAAAAGTATTACGGCACTTATCAGCATTCTTTTAATAATGAATTTTAACATTTTGCTTTCCCTATTGTAGTTCTTTTTTATTTTTACAACACAAATAATAATTGATTCTGTATTTCAGAACCAAAATTACCACTTTAAGCAGTAGTTAGTATCTTCCATTTTATGGAAAAAACAAAAGATATTGTTTAGGCGCGAGGGTTCGCAAGAACCCTCGCTACCTAAATTAATAATGGAATTTATTTCATTTCGAGCGCTTCGATGTCATTCATCCATCCCCAGAAAGTGGTGATGTCAGGAGTGACTGAAGAAATTTGAACACGGCTGTTATTGAAAATAATCGCGTTCTTTCTCTGATAAATAGGAACTTCAACGCCCCAATCAAGTATTATTTCCAAGCAATCTTTGTAAGTAGCCTTTCTGTATGAGGTGTCAGCGCTTGCTCTTGCAGCCATAATCAGCTCATCAAGGTCGTCATCATCAATACCATAGTGATTGCTATCTGTGCCGCCTTGACCTACAGCGTTAGTGCTGTGATATACCTGATACATATCAGGGTCAATAGTTGCGCCCCATGCTGCGCACCACAATTCTTGTGTGCCTGCCTCAAGCGCAGTCCATAGTATATTGCTGTCAGTTGGGTCATTAATCGTAAGCGTAATGCCAATATTAGCAAGCTGACCTGCTACCCATGTGCATACAGCGAAGGACGGATGATCGCCGATTCCGTCGCCCGGAACAATTATTTCGTATTCAAGTTTTGCGCCAGCAGGTGCCGCTGTAAAGGTGCCTGAACCCGCATTCCAAGTATAGCCTGCAGCCTCCAAGAAGCCTTTAGCCGCTTCAAGCGCTGCGGTATATTTTTGCTGCGCTGTCATATCTGCTGTATAAATGGGCTCGCCATCTGCATCAACTGAATACGCAATTTGGTATCCCTCATCCGCCGCTTGGGGCGCTGCCCAAGAAGTATTGGAGATAGGATAATTGATTACTGTCGCAAGGGAACCGTAGTATGAACCTACTGCGGTCTCACGATAAGCAGCAATAAGCGTTGCGAAAGCCTTTCTTAAATTCTTGGACGCTTCCGAATCAATTGCCGTGCCAACCTTTACATTCTGCGCGCTGATACCTACATAGCCGTAACCGAGGTTATCAACAGTGCTTGTGGTAATTGTGTTACCTGTAAGCTCTCCGTTGGTATTAGCCGCCTTAATAGCATTCGCCGCCGGCTGGTTAAAACTAGGATCGGTGACGTCAAAGGTTGTGCCAACTACGCCGGTTATTTTGTCAGCGTCAGTTGTCTCTTTGAAAAGAATATTACTTATCTTAGGGCAACCATCATAGTAATGACCGTTTCTTTGGAAAGTAACTACACCTTGCACAAAGCTCACAAATTTGTAAGCGCCTGCGCCCATAGGTGTTGTAGTCTTTGCCTTAACAGTTGTCAAATCGCCTTTTGTAAAACCGAATTTGTTCTCGGTATACTTATAAGCCGCTCTGCTACCGTAATAATGCAAAGGTGTTACTGAAACTCCGAGCTGGTAAATTGCCGTAGCGTCGAATTTTGTAGTCTCAATTCTAAGGCTGTATGCGCCGGTCTTTTTGATACCGTCGATTTTATCGATTGTTGCGCCTGCCATTAAAGGGTCATTGGGACCTTCAATTGAAATAAATTCGCTTTTTACAAGGTCAGATATCGAAGAACCTGCAGATTCATAGTTGATACCATCGTCAGAGAGATCATATCCGTATGCGTTAAGTATGCAATCCCAATAATCTGCAACAGTAGGATTGGTGGTATCAAAATCGTATGTGTCGCCGTCCGAATCCTTAAAGCCGCCGTCAAAGGCTGACGAATATCTGTCGCCCACGTATTTGGCTACAGTATATTCACCGCCGGCTGAACTCAATATATAATATAAGTCATTATCTGAAGTAGCTGCGGTAGCTGCTGCATAAAAAACACTATCAACATCTTCAAATAATGCATCGTCTTCTGAAGCAACTGGAGTGTAAAGGTTCTTATACGCTTCTCCGACCAAGCCTGCATTACCTGTGCTGTCTAAAGAATATGATTTGGTCCAATTTCCGAAGCCCCACATTCTCATACCGTATGCGACTGCTAAAGCCTCGCTTCCGGTGATTTCCTGCTGGGTGTAAGGCCCCATATTTTTTGCATATGTAGCAGAAAGATAATTTTTGCTTACATAATCAATGATTTCCTGCGTAAATTTAATGCCAGCGTTTTGTAAAGCCTCACCCCAATATGAATCCTGCTGCGCTTGCGTGAACTCGGTGAAATCATCGTTCTCATTGCCCGCTGCGCTTATATCGTCAGCCATATCAGCGTACTTTGTATAAATATCACTGGTAACGCCCGTTCTGTATTCTGTCATTCCCTTAATCGGTAATGCGTAGAATGTCGAGCTGCCGTCATAGCTAGGATCTGAAAGCACATACATAGAGAATATAACATCGTCTATTGTAAGGTGAACTCCGTCACTAAAGAACAAGTCGTCACGGATATTAAAATCATAATAGACAGAACCGTTAGTGTTTTGCGTAACGGTGCAATCTGAAATACCATTATATGTATAATCCGTACCATTATAATTATATGTCTCTCCCTCTATACCGTTGTAAATGATATTGCCTTGCCTATCACTTGCCAGTAGAGAAACTTGCGTCATTGCCGCGACATCCTGATCATAAGCGGTCTTCGAGAAGAACGGACTGAACTTGTTGCTAAAATAGCTGTAACCTACAACAAGCGTATCCCCTCCGCTATAGCTAGGATATACAATCGCCGGAGCCGTTTTGGTAACGACTTCATCAAGATTCACATCAGGCGTAATAATTTCGTCTGTTTTACAAGCTGCAAGTGTAAATATCATTACAGCGCACAGTACGAATACTATAATTTTCGCCAGAAATTTCTTTTTCATTTTACTCCTCCTTAACTTTGGATTTTTGACATAAAAAGATTTTTGTGTTAAACACATATTAAAATTATATAATATTAAGGCAAAATAGTCAATATTTTTTTATTTTCCACTCAATATGGATAAATATGTAATTCTATGTATTTTTATTAATTCCAATTATTAATCGCGCCCAAATATCCGCATCTTTTTTTATATGGAGTATTGACTATTAAATATTTCTGCATAAAAACCATCTTTTTCCAACAGCTCTTTATGCGTTCCCATCTCCACAATGTCACCTTTGTTGATAACTAAAATCAAATCGGCGTTGACTATTGTGGACAATCTGTGAGCAATTACAAAGCAGGTTTTTTTGTGCATCAGTTTGTCCATTGCCTTTTGAATAAGTCCCTCGGTACGCGTATCCACATTGGAAGTCGCCTCATCAAGAATTAACAGGGCGCGGTCGCTCAAGAAAGCGCGCGCGATTGTTAGGAGCTGTTTTTGCCCGCTGGACAGGTTGGCGGTTGACTCGTCGATCTCGGTATCGTAGCCCTGCGGCAACGTGCGTATAAAGTGATGCGCATATGCGCTGTCGCACGCCTGTTCCACTTCTTCGCGTGTCACTCCCTCTTTCCCGTAAGCAACATTTTCAAATATCGTGCCCTTGAACAGCCAAGTATCCTGAAGCACCATAGAAAAAACATTGCGCACACTTTCTCGCGAAACAGCGCTTATATCCGTGCCATCCACAATAATTTTACCGCTATCCAAGTCATAAAAACGCATAAGCAAATTGACAATCGTTGTTTTACCTGCGCCTGTCGGTCCTACGATTGCTATCTTTTGTCCGCTTTTAACGCTTATATTCAAGTCGCTAATCAAAGGCTTATCGGGCGTGTAACGAAAGCTGATATGCTCAAAGTCCACGTTTCCTTTGATTTTTGACGGCATTTCTCCTCGTATCGGCGCCATCTCTGCCTGATCAAGCATGCCGTATACACGCTTTGAAGCCGCTTTTACGCGCTGAATGCCGCTGATACCGTCGGCGATCTGTTCCAGCGGATTAGCAAGCTGTTTTGAATACAGGATTATCGCCACTACGCCGCCTACTGTCAGCAGATTCGACACAGCAAAATAGCCGCCTAGCAGACAGATTATCACATACGATATGCTGTTGGCAAAGGCGATAATAGGCTGCACGATTGAAGCAATATAAATACCCTTTGTCTCCGATTCCATCATTTCGCCGTTAATTCCAGTATGTATTGCTTCTCTCGATTTTTCCAGATTAAAAGCCTTGATTGTCATATAACCGCCGTAGGTTTCCTCCACGCACGAAAAAAGTTTGCCACCGCATGAAAACAGTTTGTCAAAATACTTTTCGCTGCGTTTGCCAAGTCCTGAAGAAAGCCACATGGAAAACGGAACAAACGCGACGACGATAAGAGCCAGTTGCCAGTTGTATATGAACATCATAACGGATATACCTATTATCTGAAGCATTCCGGCAACGATGATATCCGCGGCGCCGTGTACCGAATTGCCCATAACGGAGACATCGCTGGTCATTCTTGACAGCACCTCTCCCGGTTGGGTTTTGTCCACATAGCTTACAGGTAACCGCGCGATTTTGTCAGACATATCCATTCGTATCGCGCAGGTAAAATGACGGCTTATGACATTATTCATAATAAGCATTTTTACATACGCAAAAAGCTCCACTGCAGTGTAAAAGCTAAACAGCAATATAAGCGGTTTGATTAAATAGCTAATATCCTCTGCAATTATGCCTCCCTGTTTTTGGAGCCATAAATTGTTAAGCTGGTCAATAATATCGCTCAGAATTATAGGTATCGCAAGCGAACACGCGATAGACAAAGCAGACAGCAAACAGCCCAAAGTAACGCCCCAGCCTACGCGCTTCACCTCTCCTAAAAGTCTTTTTACAATATTGTCATTCGGTTCTTTAACTTTGTTTTCACTCTTTACATTTTTCATCGGGAACCTCCCGTTTGTGAAAGATAAATCTCTCGGTATATCTTGCAATTCTTCAATAATTCTTTATGAGTCCCAGATGCTACGATAAAACCCTTGTCAATAACGTAGATACGGTCGCAGAACATTGCGGAGGTTACCCGCTGTGTAATATATATCTGTGTTTTTGCTTGCAATCTCTGCGTTAGTTTTGCGCGGATTTTTGCTTCGGTCAGGAAATCGAGCGCCGAAAAGCTATCGTCAAAGACATATATCGGCGCATCCTTTAAGAGAGCGCGAGCTATCGATATCCTCTGCTTTTGCCCGCCCGACAGATTGGTGCCTGCGGGCTGTATAGGATAATTGTAGCCCTCTTTGAGTTCGGTAATAAAATCCTCAATCTGCGCTATCTCTGCCGCCTCGTACATATCTTCATCGGTTGCCTTTTCATTCGCCATCTTTATATTGCTGGCTATGGTGCCCTCGAACAGCGTAGCTTTTTGCAAAACACAGCTTATGTTGTGCCGCACTCTCTGCGCGCTCATTCCGCTCATTGCGTTGCCGTCAAAGTATATCTCTCCGCCGGTAAGAGGCAAAAATCCCATCAATATTTGGATAATCGTACTTTTACCTGCTCCGGTACCGCCTATAAACGCAATCTTCTCACCTTTATTGATTTCAAAATCAAGCTCGCTAATCGTAGCTTCCTGAGCGCCCTCGTAGCTAAAATTCACCTTTTCAAAGCGGATATTTCCCTCAAAAGGCGCTCCGTCAAGGTCATTTGCCTCAGGAAGACTATCCGAGTCCAAAACCTCATTAATTCTACTGCAATTAACTCTTATATGCGGAAGCAAGGCAATTGCGAAAGACATAGCTATAATACCGCTCATTACTAGGGTGATGTACTGTATTATTGCTATAATATCACCGGCAGACAGCGTTTTCTGCGGATTCTGCATAATTTTTGCGCCGACAAAAATAATAAAAACTATCGCCAAGTTCAAAAGGAACATGGACAACGGATTAATAAGTCCCATATGCGTGTTGTTTTTAATTATATTGACCGCCATTATCTTGGTGGCGTTATTCGCCCTTGCTCGCTCCTTATCTTCGCGGTTAAAGGCGCGGATTACACGGATGCCGGTAAGCCTTTCGCGGATTATTGAGTTTTGCTTGTCGATATATGCATCCGCTACATCCCATAGAGGTTTTATGCGCTTGGTTATAATAATCAAGACAATCACAAGTATTGGTATACTGGAGAACATAATGAGCGCTAGCCAGACATCTTTTAATAGCGCCAAAACCGTACCGCCTATAATCAACACGGGTATTGTTATCGAACCACGCATAACATAATACGCCACTTGCTCAATCATCCATATGTCTTCAGTAGAGCGTGTAATCAGGGCGCCTGTACCTATCTCGTTAAGCCGCTTAAAGGGAAGCGTGTTGACTTTCTTGAATACTGCGCTTCTTATCGCATTGGAAAACTTCGCAGTTACCGCGGCGGCTATCTTTACCGATACCATCATCGCCGCCAATCCCGCAAAGGCAACAGCTAGCATAATAAGCGAAGCTTTCCATATAAAGCCCATATCCGCGCCGTTAATACCCTTATCCACAATGGCGCTCATTATTGTGGGCAACACAAGACTTGCCGCCGTACTGATAAGCAGTAAAAAAGTTACGAGTAGAATTCTTTTTTTGTCAATAAATAAAAATTTTAGTATTTTAAGCATAATTAATTGATACGAATACTTATTCGGTCAATTCCTCCAATAGCGTGTTAATTTCTGCGGCAACACTCTTAAGCGTTCCTTTGCCGAAAGGATTGGCAATATTAGCCTCCTTGACAAGGGCGCTGAACAGCTTGGTGCCGCCTGCCGCGGCAAAATTAATATACCGTCTTAAAGCATCGTCATAATCTTTTCTTGATTCGGCGAGAAAGCCGAACGCAACGGTCTGGGCAAGACAGTAGTCAATGTAATAGAACGGCATTTCGTATATATGCATTTGATACTGCCACCTTGTACCCTTTTCGAGATACGGTATCCCTTCGGTAGAAAGATACGGACGGTATTTCTGCTCCAGCTTATTCCATTCTTCATTCCGTTCGGCTGGTGTTAGCGCGGGATTTTCATAGATAATATGCTGGAATTCATCCACAATCACGCCGTATGGGATAAAGCTCAGCGAGCTACCCAAGTGCTGGAACTTATATTTTTGCGGTTCTTCAAAGAATTTGTCCATGTATTTCCAACTCAAGAACTCCATACTCATCGAATGGCATTCGGCGGTCTCCATACTGCCTATTGCCATCTCAACGTCTCCGTGTTTCATGCTGTGGTTCATTGCAAAAGCGTGTCCGAACTCGTGGGTTATGACGTCGATATCGTCTGACGATCCATTGAAGTTGGCTAGTATAAAGGTCTGCTTGTATTTTGCGAACTCCGTGCAGTATCCGCCGCCCCATTTGCCTTCGCGAGCGTCGACGTCAAAGGCTTCTGCCGCCATCATACTCCGCATAAATGCCCCTATCTCGGGATCCATTGAGTCATACATCTGCACAGCGGCTTCAAATATGCCTTCTTTGCCAGCCTTTGGACGGGCGTTACCGGTAGCGCTAAAAACTTCGTTATCGTATAGCATCACTTTTCTGATACCCAGTCTTTCCGCGACCTTAGCCTTGAGTTTCGCAACAACAGGCACAAGATCAGTTAACACGTTTTTGCGAAAATCTTCAATCATTGCTCTGTCGTAGTCAATGCGGTTCATTCTGTAATATCCAAGCTCAACGAAGCTGTTGAGATTGAGCCGTTTTGCCTGTCTGTCTCTTACTTTTACCAACCTGTCAAAAATATCGTCAAGCTTTTCGGCGTTCTGCTCTAGCCCTTTGCCTATTGATTCCATAGCCGCAACTCTTACCGCGCGGTCGCATGCCGTAAGGTCTCCGCGTACAATGGACAGCGGTACCTGCTTGCCGTTATAGTCTAATAACATCTGTGACATCAATATGCTATATTCGGTAACGATAGCGTTTTCAAGCTGTTCGTCCTCAATATTACGAGGATCGTGCGCGAGCTTTGCAATCTCATAACCTTTGAACAATATGGGATTAAGTAGCTTATCTAACTCCGCGCGATACGGATTATCAAGCATATGTTCACAGTATTTGACCTGCAATTCGGCAACAAGCGGCGTTATCTGATCGTAGTAGTTCTTTTCGCCTATATAGAATTCGTCACGGGTGTTAAGTGAGTACCTCATATACGAAAGCGAGGATGCTGTGGAAAACTCCACAATCAATCCTAATATTATCTTGCGCGCCTCTACGATATCTTGCGCGCATTTTGCAGCGCTTATCGCCTCTTCGAACTTGTTATAAGCCTCTTGCGCCTGTTCGATTGTATATCTTTCATATTTAATTTCGGAAACTTTCATTCTTAACCTCCTGACTGAAATCCATTTCAGCTTTACAACGCCACTTATGCAACATTTTATTCATAATATCACAAAATAATCGTGTCAGCAACACCAATACGGCTAGACTTATAAATTATTAAGCGAAAAATAATAAAAAACTAACCCGTCAAGCTAATTTTCACCAAAATGTTTTGCGCCGCACCTTACAAGCAACAAAACATTTGCTATAACGACAGTTGTATGGTATTATAATTATGCGAAAATAGGACAAAAGAGTAGATAGTTTATTGTTGTGTTTCTGTAGCTCAGTTGGATAGAGCGTTCGCCTCCTAAGTGAAAGGTCGTGGGTTCAATTCCCGCCAGGAACACCATATAAGGACTGTACGAGCAGTCCTTTTTGTTTACTTAGTAGAAGATTGTTTAATAGCTTTTCATTACGGAAACATGTGAATTTGCTCTGAGAGGTCTTAAAACTAAGTAGCTAGGCTGGATAGGGCGTCGGTTTCCTAAACCGTAGGTCGTGGGTTCGATTCTCTCCACGAACACCCTCTTGGAAGCTCCAACATTATCTTGATTTGTTGGAGTTTTCTTTCATTTAAGATATGATTAGATTATATTAGAATACAACGGTGTTAAGTACAAATAATTCTAAACTCTATATGTTACAGAATTACAAAAGACTTATACAAATATTTCAATTTATTTCAGATAATGACAATTTAACTGTATTATCGTCAATAAGCTTATAATATAAATATATACAGCCCACTCTACCTAAAGAATATTGTCCAGTAACTCCTACAACATTGCCATTGTTATACAAAAAACATTTTACTTACTAGAGGTTAGCATTATTATTGTAATTCAGACAATAATAATTCGACGACATTCTCATCAATAAATTTATAATACATTTTTAATAGCCCAGCTCTTGACAAAAAGTATTTTTCTGAGGACTGATCTTGGTATACTGCGCGAACAACAAAGGCAAAATAGCCTTTTTCACCGACAAATATTTCTGACGGTATAGTAAAACTTTCATAATGAGAATAAGTCAGTTCTCTTTTATAAAGCTTTTTTGTTTCTGTTACGCCATAGTCTTCATTGTAAAAATCATCATATGTAAATTCCTTTACAATAAAGGTATTTTCTATGTTTTGATAATTGTCGTATATCAAAGTTCCGCTGAAAAAAGCTTCTTGGTCAGGCACTATTCTTTGAAAATACAAAGCGATACATTGAAAATAATGAGTAGTAAATTTATTTTCAGTATATTCAGATTCATATTCTTCTTCACTAAAGCCGTATGAATAAGCGGTCAAATAACCAAAATAAAAATCCATTGTTACTTGACTTATATCAAATAGCGATTTATTGCTTACTACATCGCAGACTAATTCATTACTGCTGGCTTTGGTATGGTTATCCGTTGTGGGATAGCAAAAATTTGTTTTGAACCCATACTCCTTGCAACATCCGTCCAAAATTAAAGTCAGACATAAGATTATTAATATTGCCGTTTTAATATTTTTCGCCCAATTCATTGCAGTTACCTAAAGTTCAAATAATGCCAGTTTGACAGTATTTTCATCTAGAACTTTATAGTGTAATTTTACTAATCCGGCATTGGATAAAGCATATTGTCCGGTTAATTCATTTCTGTATACTGCGCGAACAACAACGGCGAATTTGCCGTTTTCCCCAGTAAACATCTCTTTTGGCACGGTTATACTTTCATTATGAGTATAAGTTAGTTTTCTCTTATACAACTTTTTTGTTTTTGTCACGCCGTATTGCTCCAGATAAAAATCATTATAAGACAATTCTTTTATAAAATATGTGTTTTCCATGCTTTGATAATCGTCGAATATCAGATTTCCGCTAAAAAAAGCTTCTTGGTTAGGTACTATTCTTTGAAAATATAATGCTATACATTGGAAAAAATACGTAGGATATCCTTCTTCACAAAATCCGTATGAATAATCGGTTATGTAACCGAAATAAAAATCCATTGTTACTTGATTGATATCAAATTGCGATTTATTACTTACTACATCGCAGACGATTTCATTATTGCTGGCTTTGGTATGGTTATCCGTTGTGGGATAGCAAAAATTTGTTTTAAACTCTCCTTTATTTGAACAGCCGCCCAGGATTAATATTAGGCAAAATAAAATAATCAATATACGATATTTAACATTTTTAACCAAAATCATCAAAGTCCCCTTTATATATAATAGCATAAATTATGCAGTATCGTAAGGGTATATAGCACGACAGAATGGAATATTATCTGTTTAATTATCATATCTCCAATACCGATAGCCGCAATTGTTTACTAGACTTGTCGCGTTGGTGATTGGGTTTTGGGCGGTGACTGTTGTTCCTGTATCAAACCATGGAGAATCGGCTCGATACCAGGATGTAACAATAAAAACAACCGATGTTAGCCCGCTGCACTTATAAAATGCGCCATTCCCTATGCTAATTACACTCTTGGGGATTGTTATAGAAGTCAATCCGTGGCAATATGAAAACGCATAGTTTCCGATACTCTTCACGCTATTGGGGATAATAAATGCGGTTAATCCGCTACATTCAGAGAACGCGTGGTCACCGATCGTAGTTACTATATCTGGGATTATTATAGAAGTAATCCCATTGCATCCATAGAATGCATATCTACCGATATTTGTCACAGTGTCCGGAATAATTATTGCGGTTAGCCCGTTGCATTCACGGAATGCTGAATCGCCAATACTTGTCACGCCATCGGGAATAATGCTATTATTACAACCAAGAATCAATTTGTTTGTTAATACTTCAATCAAACAATTATTTTCGCTTTTGAATATCGGATTACATACATCAACTGTTATAGCAGTCAGTCCGCTACATTCAGCGAACGCAGAATCTCCAATATATGTAACGCTCTCGGGGATTGCGATTAAAACAAGTCCACTGCAGTATAAAAAAGCATTACTGCCGATACTGGTCACGCTATCGGGGATAGCGATTGAGGTAAGTCCAGCGCACCAGGAGAAGGCAAAATCGCCAATTCTCTCCACGCTGTCGGGAATTGTGATTGAGATAAGTCCGGGACAGTTAAAAAAGGCATTCGAACTGATACTTTTGGTATCGGATAATAATTCAATCGAGGTATCTGAAGGCATTTTGCCTTTATATTTATAAGCTGTTTTTCCGGCATATACTAGTCCATCGAGTTGATTATTATACCAAGATGTCCCGCTGAATGCCAAATATCCAATATGTGTAACGCTGTCAGGTATTATTACTTCTTCTATTGATGACTTATTCAAAAATGCGTTGTCCCCAATTGAAGTTACTGGAAATCCTCTATATGTGGACGGAATAATAATCGAGGTTTCTGATCCAAAATATCCTATAACAACATAGGAGTTGGTTGAGGTTGCGAAATATAGGCTTAGGTATTCAGACGCCGTAGCATCAGACCATTTAGCATATAATGTAATATCATCAGTTAATTGTAGCGGGAATTCTACCTTTGTTGATTCATTCAGGTTTGACTCTGCATACCAGCCAATAAATGTTCTGAAATCTCTTGATGTTATTGGATTAGTTTCTATTTTACTTGCTTCCACTGGACTTAACCATGTTCCGCCGTTGGTTATAAAAGTTACAGAATGTTTTTCTTCGGGCAACCACATCGCATAAACTGTCATATCGCTTGATATTGGCGCATTCAAAAACGAAGCTTTAGTAAAAGGTTGATTCCATACATCTTTATCAAAGAACCATCCTATGAACTCATATCCTTCTTTATGCGGGGCGTCTGGTAAAGATATAACTTCCTTGTCTCCTGGTGTTAAGGTGTAATAGATATCGCCGTCCACATCAAAATTAAGCGTATGATCTACAGTTGCGCATGCCGCAACAATTATTGATAGCAAAGCTATTATAAGAGTTAAAACAATTATTCTTATTGCTTTTTTCATTTCCCACTCCCGAACATATAATTACGATATTATTATACTGCAAATCATTACCTTATGCAACGGTTAAATAATCAATTTTAATAATTCCTTAATTGCATTTAATCCATAGTAGATAGTAATAGGGGCGATTTTTCTGCTTATTACCGCACCGACCTTATAATTATTGTCTTTCTTATTATTTATTGATATAATATGCCTAAAGAGTAAAAAGAAATATTTTTTAGGATGCATTTTATGGAAAAACTCAAAGCATTTTATCGAAAATATCAATCAAAAGTAACAATAAGCATGAATAAGCAACCATTGATTATGACGCTCTTATGGCTATTTTTGCTAAATATGGTTATCTTGATTGTGGCGGCAATTGTCGCTGTAATTGTTGCTCCCGAAGTGTACGGCAATGTAATTGACGCATTTGCTAGCGGCAGTTTGAAATGGATGATTTCGCCTAATTCCATTCTTGATATGGAAGGCAACAGCAAATTGTTACTGCTGGCAGGTACCGTTGTCGTAATAGAAATCGTGCTGTTTACTGGTACAATTCTTGCCCTTACCACTAATAGTCTAAAAGATTATTTTATGAAAACTGGCAACGCAAAAGGCAAACTTATGTTAAGAGACCATATGGTTATTCTGAATTGGAACAGCAAAGTGCCAGAAATCATTATCGACCTTATGCACAAAGGCGAAAGCGTTACGGTGCTGATACTCTCAAGCAAAGATAGGAATTTTGTTAAGGAACAAATCAAGAGCAATCAGATGGATATTATTAAGAAACATAAGGTTTCCCTTGTAGTTCGACAGGGCGATCCTTTTATGCGCAGCGAGCTTGAAGATATAAGCATAGCCGAAGCGTCGAGCATTATGATTATGGCTGAGGAGAAAATCCTAAGTAGTACGGAAGAAATACTAAGCAATGACGATTTAAACGCCATAAAACTTCTATTGCTGGTTGGCGGATTTGACTTGTTGAAAAATTGCAATATAGTAGTAGAAGTGGAAGAGCACAATACGGTAGAGACGCTTGCGAACCTTGCAGAAACGGTAAAAACTTTGAAGGGCAAAACCATTTCCTCATTTTCCTTTAACAGAAAACTTGGACACATTCTTGCTCAAACAGTCTTTCAGCCAAGACTTGCCGCAGTATATATGGACTTATTCTCCTTTAAGGGCGAAGAGTTTTATCCCACCGCTAATTGTGAGATTGAAGAATATTTAGCCAATTACACAGAGAGCGTTCCTATCATCAATATGAAAAACTTGTTTGTACTTGCGGAAAGCGCGAATAAAGTAAAGCTTAAACGGAAATCCCCCTACTACACAGACAGACGGTTGAAACTAAATGGAACTAACAAAAAAGAAGAAACCACACTCCTTATTGTAGGAGAAAACAAAAAAAGCAAATATATGATTGAAAACCTTAGCAGAAAGCCTGAGTCATATTTTTCCATGCAGAAAATTAATAAGATAGATGATATATCGGTTATTGCTGAGTTGCAAGAAAAGTCCGGCAAAAAGATTGTTATGATATTAAGTGATGACAGAGTCGCGGCGGAGTGCTATGACAAGAATGTATTTTGCACATTAATTAGTCTGAACAAATGCCAATTCAGCAAGGAAAAAGTCTCACTTGTCACCGAGATTCTAGATCCGGCCAATCTGCGGAGCATTCAGGATTTTAATGTCAACAACGCAGTTGTCAGCAATCAGTTAATAAGTCTTATTATCACCCAGATTTTATGCAATGTTAATTCAAAAGAATTCCATGACGCATTGCTGCTTATTGACAACGATGAGAGCGAAGGACTGGATATTGAGATTAATAATATCGAGGAAATTCTCGACATTAATCAGGATTTAACCTTCAGCTCACGCGCTGAATTCATCAATTCATTTTTCTATTCTTTAGAGAAAAAATATATGCCGATAGGCTACATAAAAGAAAACAAAATTGAGTATTTAAGTAAAGATTTGGATAAAGCAGAGATTTTTGAGTTCAAAGAAGGTGACCAGCTTATTTTGATAAAATACTAATTAAGTAATTTGCTTAGATATTTAAAGATAATACGCTTTATTTATTCTAAACAATCCTATGAGATATTGTTTTTTATTGCATAAAAGCCTTCAAAAATAGTAAATTTTGTTTGCTATTAGCCCTACTCTCATATTCTGCATCTATTTTTAAGAATTTTATGTATTAAATCCTTATTTTACTTTCCAAAAATTCCCATACCCTATTCCAATAGCTTTGATAGTCTACGGTCTGCGACATGCCGTGTCCTGCCCCTTCTACTACAAGAATGTCTTTCACGCAATTTGCAGCTTCATATACTTCGTACACAAATTTTGATAAAACAAAA